>JAAZFZ010000095.1 GCA_012511485.1 Clostridiales bacterium
GATATTCTCCTGAACAGTTAATCAAATATTTTTGGGTGTCGCTTTGGTGTGGTGCTTCTTGCTTTGAACATACGGAGATTCTTCGTGAAGATCACACTTTGAAAGAGTTATTTGGCTGGAAGCGTATGGCAGATCATAAGGCTTATCAGCGCTATTTCAATAAGTTCGACCGGGCAATACAACGGCAATGAATAATTTCATCAGTTTCTTTTATGACATATTTGAAAAACTATAAGGGAAGAAAGTTGGCTTGGTTAGAGCCGATAGCGGTTTTTTCTGTTGATAGATTTTAGAGGAACCGGAAAAAGAGGAAAACAAAATACCTTATATTATTGCATGCCGTTTCAATTCAAGGGTTAAGTACACCATTGTCAGATATCAAGTTTGGCAAGAAGTTTGTCCGGGAATACAAATAGCAGAAACAACTTATCAGGCTGATACATGGAATAGGGCGCGTCGTATCGTAATGGTGCGTCAAGAAGAGAAGAAACGGGCAAATGCTATAGGCAAGAAGATAGCTTCCGGTTGCTTGTTCCCGGAAGAATATGAAGCAGGAAAATATAGGTACAGCTGTTATGCAACCAATATGACGCTGCCTTCTGATTTAATCTGGCGCACTTACCGCGTACGTTCTGACTCTGAAAATAGAATCAAAGAAATCAAATACGACTTTGCCTTTGATCACTTTGTCTTAAAAGACTTTTGGGCAAGTGAAGCCGCCATGAACTTTATAATAATGGCTTATAATCTTATCAGCTTATTTCGGCATGCGTTGATCAATTCATCACAAAATCCATTCTTGAAAACAATCCGGTATAAGTTATTTGTTATACTGGGATATATAACGTCCCATGCTAAAGGGAAATCATTCAAGTTAGCCTTAGGAGTTAAACGACGATTCGGTTTCATGGGAATATGGGAGGCAGCTCAAGGATCTGACCCCAAAATTATGTTCTGAATCTTTAATGTCCGATTTGGGTTAATTTAATCGATAGGGCAAGGCAAAGGCTCCATACGCACACCCACCAGCGGAACATTTCTGACGGGCACTACTTCCAAGCCACTCACTTAAAGAAAGGTCGGCAGGCACCTGTAGTTCTATCCTTGTAAAAAAACATATTGTTAGTATTCCTGTTTGACTTTAGGTGTAAACCAATATGCCAATGAACGCTTTTGACTCTTGAGAAAAAATGAACAGAATTAAAAATTGGGATGTTGAAATGAACTATATAGTTGAACTAAAAAGGACTTGTTTTTCATTTTGAAGAGAGAGCCAGAAAATAGTTTATAATTTATATTTTTAATAAATGGGAATAATAGCATGATTATATTATTTATTTCACCCCAAAAGCATACCATTATAATTAAATCTCCAAGTCTGCTTGCTCCTCTTTTTTTATGGAAAGCTTTCCATGGAGAAGATTGTGTTGAAAGCGATGTCTCTAACAGGTTGGGGGTAATTCAAAATCAACGCCCGCATTCAATTTTCGAGGAGATCGCCCAATTGGCTTAACTTGCTTAATCGACTACCCTGATCAAAGAAACCGTGATTTTTATAACGTTTAAATCGCTCCATTCTATAAC
>JAAZFZ010000096.1 GCA_012511485.1 Clostridiales bacterium
GTGCTGCTTTAAGGGACGATTGCCGCATTGTGGCGGGCATTGACATTAACACAGGCTTTGCCATGGGCTTCCCAATTTATAAGAGCTTTGCCGATTATGACGGCAAGGCGGATGTAATAATTGATTTTTCTAATCCGAGCGTTCTTAGCAGCCTTCTCGAATATGCCGTAATAAGCGGGACTCCCGCAGTTATAGCAACAACCGGCTTAAATGACAGTCAGATAAGGCAAGTCAGGCAGGCCGCTATAGAGGCAGCAATATTTTTGAGCGCAAATATGTCACTGGGCATAAGTCTTCTCAGCGAGCTTGCACAGACTGCTGCAAGGGTTTTGGGTGAAAGCTTTGATATTGAGATTGTTGAGGCTCACCATAACAGCAAAATTGACGCTCCGAGCGGGACCGCCCTTATGCTGGCAGACGCTGTTTCAAGCTCTCTTCCTCATGAGGCAAGGTATGAATATAACCGTCAGTCCAAGCGTGAAAAACGCAGCAGGAATGAAATCGGTATCCACTCCATAAGGGGAGGGACGATTGTCGGCGAACACGAAGTTATTTTTGCCGGAAACGATGAGGTTATTAAGCTCTGCCACAGCGCAAGCAGTAAAAAGATTTTTGCCGCCGGCGCAATCAATGCCGCAGCATATATTAGCTGTAAAGCTCCGGGGCTTTACAGCATGAAGGATTTAATAAAGGGGGTATAACCGTGAAACTGATAGAAAAGGTCAGTTACATAGAGGATGTCACTTTGATTTCTCTCCATGACTCTCCTGCCGATATCAAGCTTATTGCCGGAATTTTTCAAAAAATCTCAGATGCGGGCATTGATGTTGATATGATTTCACAGGCTCCGCCAAACGGCCAGCATTCCAGCCTGTCTTTTACCGTAAAGGATGAGGACTTCGGCAGGATTCTTGAAATTGCCGCAGAGCTGAGAACACTTAACCCTGAGCTAAAAATCAGCGTCAGCAGCGGCAACTGCAAAATATCAGTTTATGGCAATGCAATGAAGGGTGCGCCGGGTGTTGCGGAAAAGGTTTTTTCCGCGGCAGCAAAGGCAAATGTCGATATCAGGATGATTACCACATCAGAGGTTGATATTTCTCTGCTTGTTGTTAAGACGGATGTTGAAAATGCAATTCGTGCAATAGAAAGCTGCTTTGAATAACAGTCAAACAAAAGAAAGGGCTGCCTCAAGCAGGCGGCCCTTTTTCAATACTGATAAACTGGGCTTATTTTTTCTGCAACTGGGCCTCCCGTTCGTTTTCTTTAATCCCTAACTCGTTTGTGTTTATGGATTTGCCGAAAACAAAAAAACGATCAAAAAGAAACTCCGTTATGAAGTTTATTAACATTGTACCTATGAGGACTAGGTATTCATTCCAGCCGGGGCCTTTTGTGAGTGCGTCGCCCCACCATGTCGAAAGGGGAGTAATCACCAGGTAGTAGCAGAGCACCTTCAGCATAGCAACCGGCACATTGTTTGCGGATTTAAATGTAAACCTTCTGTTGATAGTGAAGTTATAGATAACCGATAAAATCAATGCAGGCAAATACATCGCCCAGTACGATAAATCCGTGAGTCTTTCAAGAAGTGTGAAAGTGCCGATTTGAATTATGCCCGCCGAGGCAGAAAATATTGTGAACTTGACCGCCTGAATAATGTTTTGCCTGCGGCTTAATTTCGGAGCTTTTGTATCCTTCATAATTTCGCCTCTTTTATAGTTTATAGCATTAGTATAGCAAATTTATCTATAGAAATCAACAAAATCAGATAGAAAAAAATAATGCTGCTAGAGCCGAAAAGCCTTGCGGAATATGACTATAATAATAATCTAATGGAGATTAATAATGACAAAAAAGAACAGGAAGGCAATAATAGCAAGTCTTGGCTTGCTTCTAACAGCGATGATATGGGGCTTTGCATTCGTTGTTGTCAAGGATTCGCTTGACACAATGCCCCCGATATATATGCTTGCAATAAGGTTTACCATTGCATCTCTTGGGCTATGCGTTATATTCCGAAAAAAGCTCAGACTCATTGACAAAGCAATGCTCAAAAGCGGTGCGGTTTTGGGTACGCTCATATACCTCGGTTATGCAACTCAGACAATCGGCTGCAAATACACAACTGCGGGGAAGAATGCTTTTCTAACTACCGTCTATGTCGTCATGGTGCCGTTTCTGCACTGGCTCTTTAATAAGCGCAGGCCGGATATATTTTGCACGATTGCTGCATTTATTGCAATTATCGGCATAGGCCTCATTTCTCTCAACGACGATTTATCCGTCAATATCGGTGATGCTCTGACTTTACTTTGCGGGCTTTGTTTTGCGATTCACATTGTTTTTGTCGAGCGATATACCGAAAAACAGGACCCTGTAACGCTGACAGTTGTTCAGATGGTTGTATCTGCCCTGCTTTCGTGGTTATCGGCACCTTTTCTGGACGGAAATCTGCCGTTGGGAATATTCAATTCCGGCATGATAGGCTCAATGCTGTACCTCGGCCTACTCTCGACTATGCTGGCATTTTTACTGCAGCTGGTTTGCCAGAAATATACCCCCGCATCGGTTGCGGCTTTGCTGCTTTCAATGGAGGCTGTTTTCGGAGTTATTTTTTCAACCATATTTCTCAAGGAAACGCTCTATGCCAGAATGGTAATAGGCTGTTTTGTTCTCTTTTTTGCAATAATAATGGCAGAAACAAAATTTGAATTTCTCAAAAAGGTCGGGATATCAAAATGCAAAAAAATAAATGCATCATCGTCGGAGCAGGAGATTTCGAAGAATGCGAACTGAAGGTTGAGCGGGGCGATTATGTTATTGCTGCCGACGGTGGATACAAGCACCTCAACTCATTAGGTATTATCCCTGATTTGCTCATGGGTGACTTTGATTCATTAGCGCATGTACCCAAGCTCAAAAACATTCAACGCTACAAGAGCGAAAAGGATGAAACCGATACGGCTCTTGCAATCGAGCATGGCATTAAGCTAGGATATAAACTCTTTCACCTTTACGGTTGCACGGGCGGAAGGCTTGAGCATACAATAGCAAATATCCAATGCCTGGTCGGCCTCTCAAGGAGAAGGATGAGAGGTTATATAATAGCCCGTGAGCAGGTCATAACGGCAATAACTAATGACAGGCTCCGCTTTGACAGCTCCTGCACAGGCTATATTTCAGCCTTTGCCTACGGCGGCGATGCAAAGGGAGTATATGAAAAGGGCCTTAAATATCCGCTCGAAAATGCAACAATACATGACGATGTTCCGCTCGGAGTGAGCAATTTCTTTTCAGGCGGCCAGAGCAGTGTCAGCGTTGCGGACGGCACACTTATTATTATGTGGAATAGAAATGAAAAAGCAGAGCTTGATGCTTGAACATCAGCTCTGCCTTTTAGTTTTGTTTATTATTTTACCTTAACGGTCCAGCCGAATTTATCGGGTATCTTACCCCATTGAATACCCGTGAGAGTATCATAAAGCTCCTGCGAAACAGGGCCGATTTTGCCGCCGTTTATTTCCATGATTTTATCGCCCCATTTAAGTTGACCGATAGGGGAGATAACAGCAGCAGTTCCGCTTCCAAAGGCCTCGTTGAGCCTGCCTTCCTCAGCAGCCTTTGCAACCTCGTCAATGGAGATAAGGCGTTGAGTTACCTTCATGCCCTTTGAGCGCAGGATATCTATGCATGACATACGGGTAATGCCGCTGAGAATACTGCCCTGAAGAACGGGCGTTATTACCTCGCCGTCAATGATGAAAAAAACATTCATTGTTCCGACTTCTTCGATATATTTGCGTTCAACCCCGTCGAGCCAAAGAACCTGAGTGTAGCCTGCCTTGTCGGCTTCGTCCTGAGCCTTCAGGGAAGCAGCATAGTTGCCACCTGTTTTGGCAAAGCCGATGCCGCCCTTGACCGCTCTGACATATGACTGCTCAACATATATTTTTACGGGATTAAGCCCCTCGGGATAATAAGCACCGACGGGTGAAAGAATAATGCAGAAAAGCAGATGATTTGCCGGATGAACGCCGACATGAGCATCAACGGCAAAAATAAACGGACGGATGTAAAGGGAAGTACCCTCCGCATTCGGAATCCAGTCCTCATCAATAAGAACAAGCTGCCGGATAGCTTCAACTGCAAATTCCTCATCAATCAGAGGTATGCAAAGGCGCTCATTTGAACTATTAAGACGGGCCATGTTTTTGTCTGGGCGGAAAAGCAGAATCCCGCCGCCCGGCGAACGATAGGCCTTAAGACCCTCGAAAACCTCCTGACCATAGTGAAGGCACATAGCCGCGGGGTCAAGCTCTATGGGACCGTAGGGTACAATTCTGGGGTCATGCCAGCCTTGACCCTTATCATAGTTCATCAAAAACATATGGTCGGTATAGTAATTGCCGAAGCCAAGCTTGCTTTGGTCGGCAGGCTTGGTTTTAGGAGCTTTCGTTCTTTCGATTCTTATTTCTTTCACAAGTAACATCTCCTCAAATTGTATAAAAATATTATAACACCGAATTGAGCAATTTCAAGTGTTAAAGCTAGTATAGCCATAAAATTATGTTTTTTAAAAAAAGCAATCAAAGGGCTTGGGGGAATAACAGAATTCTTCTTTATTCATTATACTGAGTCAAAAACAGAGGGTGAAGAGCCAGTTTGGAAACAAAACAAAAAAGCGTGCCCGATATCCTGCGATAAGGGCACGCCTGATTTGTTTTTGGCTACTTTAGGTATTTAAGCGGATTGACATTGCTGCCGTTAATAATTATTTCGAAGTGAAGGTGCGGCCCTGTTGCATTGCCCGTAGCGCCTACTCTGCCGATTGCCTGGCCTGCGCCCACACGCTCGCCGACTCTGACGGAGATTGAGCCGTTGAGAAGGTGGGCATATCTTGTTTTAATGCCGTTGCCGTGGTTAATAACAATCTGGTTGCCGTAGGAGCTGTATCTGCCCGCAGATTCAACCGTACCTGACCTTGAGGCAACAATAAGCTTGCCGCGCGATCCCGAGGAGCTAATATCAATGCCCGAATGGTAACCGCTTCTTCTCCACCCGTAGTAAGAGGTAACAGTATGGCAGCTCGGTGCAGGCCAGACAAAGCCTCCTCTCGAAATAGAAACATCATATGAGCCTGAACCGGAGGATACCCTTGTTGACTTTGTGCCGACAGCAACCTTTTTTGAAATAGGCTCCTTGACACGAACTCTTGAGATTTCCTCTCTGGATGTCCTCATTCCGTTGATATAAGTCACAAGGTATGTCACCTTTTCCTGACCCTCAACGCCTGCTCGCGTCACTCTGTTGTCACCCACAAAATAGTTGGAGTTATTGGTTTTAATAATATCATAGTCAACGGATTCGTTAACCTGCTCCGTCTTAATGACCTTGACCTGAACATATTTAACCTGATTGGAAACAAGTATTTGTTCACCCGCCATGATGTATTTACCCATCTGAGGGTTGATTGCACGAAGCTGGCGTTCGGTCATGCCGTATTCGAGAGCGATATCATAGGGATTGTCACCATCAACAACCGTGTAGTAAACGGCCTCAACCTTATTTGAATGAAGCTTTTTCTCAAGGCGTGAAGCGTCCCAAATAACGTGTTCATTGTCGGGATACAAACCCTGGACATAATCAATATCCTCAACAAAATTGACTATGGCGTTTTGGTCTTTTATCTTTTCATGGTAATCATCAAGAATATTATCAAAAATACTCTTGGCATCTGTTTCGTTTTTTACGGCACAGAGAAAATCACCGTCAACATATATTCCGCAGGCGTTTGTGATAGCATTATCCGAGAATTCAATCAGCTTTTCACCGATTGAGGAGGAGTCCGTAAGCTTGCTGAGTGAAACGAGCGAAAGCTCATATTTCGGTGCAGCGGTGAATCCGGAGGCATCTATAAGTGAGTTGTCAATGCTGTCAAGCTTATTCTCAACAAGGCCCTTCGCTTCAAGAAAGACGGTTTCATCCTTAATATAACCGATATCTTTATTGTTATATGTCACCTTCAATGCAAAGGTTGCCCCACCCCAGTAGTTTATCGTAAGCACAAGCACAATGACAGAAGCAATGGGGAGGACGGTATTACCAATGGTTTTAAACAGCTTTGTATGTCTTTTGAAAGCGGTTTTAAAATATAACAGGATAATGAAAAATACCGACCGTGGGCTTTTGGAAGCAGCAGACCTTATGTTTTTAGACGCACTGCGCACTTCGACTCTTAAATACGCAAGCTCGTCTATGAAGGAATGGAGTGACTTAAATGCAAAATGGTCAATCGCAATTATTATCATTCGAAATATAGTTATCAGCACTTTCAGCGGCTTTAATACTATCTTCCAC
>JAAZFZ010000097.1 GCA_012511485.1 Clostridiales bacterium
GTCAATATCACATATGCCGTTTTGCAGTATATGCTGGGAATACTCAATAGAAGAGCTTAGAATGATGGGCAAGGGTAATAAAACATACCACCTAGCTCTATTTATAAAAATAGAGAAAAAAAAGCCTAAGGGAGCAAATATCAAAAGATTACCGCTGAAATACATGAAGCTTTCATAAAAAGATATTTCACCGTTAAAATAGCTTAATATGCTTTTAAATGGGACAAGGTTAACCTCACTGCTATAGCCATAGCTTGTTCTTATTATTACAAAGCCATAGAGCAGGAGGAATAAATAGAAAACCAGAAACGCTGAAACAGAAGTTTTTAAAAAGCTGGCGTAGCCTTCAATAAAGCCCGTATATTTGTTATTTATGGGCAGAAAAAGCCTGATAAAGGTATAGGTGAAAAAGACACCTGCCCATGCTAATGCAACGGTCATCGGTTTGTCATAGTAGAAAATATATATCCACTGCTTAAACGGTTCGGTGCTTCTAATTTGAGCAACCAACTGAGCGGCAACGCACCAAATAAACATAACGGATAAAAAAGCGAGCAAAGAAATTCCCATTGCTCTGACACCATTTTTGAAAAACAATGACAGTCCGGCAATAATGACAGATAATATTAAGGTGGACAAAACCTGAAACTCCAGCTTCCCGATGCTGGCAAAGGAGGGTAATATACTTAAAAATAGAGCAAACGAAAAAGAAGCGGAAAGCACAAAATCTCTCCGTTTATTTTTTTTAATAAAATCATTATTCTTCATTTGCGTTTCTCCGATAATCCAAATAATCCTGCAAAATCATCGTCGCTGCAACGGCGTCAACAACTGCTTTGCGTTTCTTGCCCCTTGTGTTTGTCATATTAAGTGCCATATGCGCACTGACAGTAGTCAACCTCTCATCCCAAAGAACGGTTTTAATACTTATTTCTTCCGAAATAAGGCTTGCAAGCTCCTTGCATTTTTTTGCCCTTTCGCCCTCACTTGAATCCATATTTATGGGATAGCCGACCACAATCAGTTCGGCTCTTTTATCTTTGCAAATATCCGCTATTCTCTTTATCAGCTTTGGCGCATAGCCTTCCTCAATAACGCAGACAGGTGATGCAAGCATTTCAAGAGCATCGCAAACGGCAATGCCTGTCCTGCTGTCACCGTAATCAACCGATAGAATAATCACCAGGCATCAACCTTTCCGACTATATCGTTTACATCGGCAATTGAATTTTTCTCAAGGTACTTATCAAGACCTTCAATAACCTTTAATGGTGTGTATAAATCAGTGAAATTCGCAGTTCCTATTTGAACAGCACTGGCTCCCGCAAGCATCATTTCAACGGTATCCTGCCATTTTGAAATACCTCCCATGCCAATAATGGGGATTTTCACTCTGTTGGCGACCTGCCAAACCATTCTCACCGCAACCGGAAAAACGGCAGGGCCGGAAAGACCGCCGGTATTATTTCTTAATACCGGTCGCCTTGTGTTAATATCTATCCTCATGCCGGTAATGGTATTAATCAGCGAAATGCAGTCTGCCCCCGCACACTCAGCCGCAGCGGCAATTTCCGAAATATCGGTTACATTAGGCGAAAGCTTGACAATTAAAGGCTTTTTGCACACCCTTCGGACAAGAGATGTTATTTTTTCAACTCCACCGCTGCTTGTGCCGAAAGTAACTCCGCCTTCCTTGACATTCGGGCAGGAAATATTAAGCTCAATCATATTAACGCCTGTATCATTCAACATTTCGACTGCAGTGCAGTAGTCCTCATAGGTTCTGCCTGCAATGTTTGCAATAACAATTATGTCCCTGTTTAAAAGCCATGGCAAATCCTCTTTTATAAAACGCTCTATGCCCGGATTCTGCAAACCAACACTGTTAATGATTCCACTCGGTGTTTCCGCAATTCTTGGCGGAGGATTACCCTGCCTTACTTCAATTGTAGTTCCCTTGCAGGATATTCCGCCTAACCTTTCGATAGGGAAGAATTCATTATATTCTCTACCGAAGCCGTATGTACCCGATGCTGTTATAACAGGATTTTTGAATTCAACTCCCGCAATATTTACACTCAGATTTGCCATTACCAGACTACCTCCTGTGCGTTAAATACCGGCCCGTTTTTGCAGACATGTGAGTAGCCCTCTTTACCATCCTTTTTCGTCTTGCAGGCGCAAACAAGGCAGGCGCCTATTCCGCATGCCATACGCTCCTCCATTGAAACAAAACACTCAATTGAGTTGCACAGGGCTGCGTGACTGACGGCTTTTAGCATAGGCGTAGGCCCGCAGGCACAAATTACATCAAATGTCTCATGTGCCAGAAGATCATTCAAAACATCGGTTACAAAGCCTTTTGTTCCTAGTGTTCCGTCTTCTGTTGCTATATAAACTTCTGCGCAATTCTTTATAAAATCTTCAATAAGGATAGCATTCTCCTGACTTCTGAAACCTAATATTGAAGATGATTCCGAAGAATAGCACTTTGAACACTCAAGCAGCGGAGGGACTCCTATTCCTCCGCCGATTAATAATGCTTTTTTATTCTTATCGGTTGGGAATCCGTTGCCCAGAGGGCCTAATATATTTAAGAATTCGCCTTTTTTTCGCTTTGAAAGCCAAAGCGTCCCCTCGCCTCTAATTTCAAAAACAATGCGGATTATTCCCTTTTGTTTATTTGTTTGGCAAACGGATATCGGCCTTCTGAGGGTTTTTTCGCCGCAATAAATATGGACAAACTGCCCCGCTTGCGTAATCTCCGCAAGCTCGGGGCAGTATATTGAATAATCAAAACAGGTTTCGGTTGGCTGAAGCTTATTTACAATTTTAAACTCGTCCTGAATTTTGCCCATAGCATCCTCCTTTTTAAGTCTTCGGTAAGTTTTTTGCTATGTCAATTATGTCAATATCATCCAAAGACCTCTTGTTTGCAAGGCAGCGGGTGAGAGCATTTGCAGTTTCAAGCGTTGTAAAGGTAGGTATCTGCCGCTCAAGGGCACGCCTGCGAATTTTTATATCATCGTTCAACTCTGTATCACCCTTCTCAGATGTTGAGATAACATAAACTACCTTATTGCTATTTATCAAATCAATCGTACTCGGACCGCCCTCATGAATCTTCCGCACGGAGCTTGCGGCAACGAAATTTGAATTGAGCACTTTTGCGGTTCCCGCAGTAGCAAAAATATTGAAGCCGAGATTTGAAAACTTTTCAATTACGGGAATAGACTCCTGCTTATCTGAGTTGCGTAAAGAAACAAGAATAGTGCCGGAACGCTTGATTCTCATACCCGATGCCGTCAAACCCTTAAGCAGCGCATCTTCAAAGCTTGAACCTAAACCGAGCACTTCGCCCGTTGATTTCATCTGCGAACCCAGCTGAGTATCTGCGCCGCTGAGCTTATCAAAGCTGAAAACAGGCACTCTGACTGCACAAAGCTTGCTACCTTCATATATTCCGTCGCAGCAGCCCATATCAGAAAGCTTTTCGCCAAGCATGCATCTCAAAGCGATTTCAACAACGGGCAGACCTGTCGCCTTGCTGACAAACGGAATATTGTGAACGGTATCATAACGCACCTCGGTTACATAAAGGGAGTTATTATAGAGCATGAATTGAAGATTAATTATACCTCTGACATTGAAATGCTTTGCTATCAATGACGAATATTTAAAAATAAGCTCTTTTATTTTTTTTGACATATTAATTGCCGGATATACTGTAATGGAATCACCGGAGTTTACATTCGCATGCTCAATCAGCTCCACAACGGCGGGAATAAAACAATATTCACCGTCATAGATAACATCCGCTTCAAAAACTGTTCCGTTGAGCTTGCGTTCGACGGTATGAGGGATTTTGAGATTACTGAGTATTTCCCACAGTTTGTCAAAATCCTCAAGCGTTTTTATTACCCGACTGTCTGCTCCAAGAACTTTAACAGGATATTTATTCAGCGATTCGGAGAGCTGCAGCGTGTTAATGCCGGAGAATTGGGCAATAACTGCCCACGGACGTTCAGTTTCGATAATATGCTTACTGTCCTCAACCGTAAGCGGGTCGATATATAGCCTGTCGCTGGTGTAGAAATCAGTTGAGGTAACATCAGGATTGTTATTTAAAACTACGGTTGAATATCCCAATTTTTTAAGCGACTTAATGCAATATGCATTGCAGTATTCGAGCTCATCACCAAATCCGACCGTATTTGGGCCGGAGCAAAGAACTAGCACCTTTTTCTTGCCCCTGTTAGTGATATCGGCAAATATCTTTGCTTCGTTGTCATCGTCCCATGCAGAGTAAAAATAGGCCTTCTGAGCGTCAAATTCAGCAGCACAGGTGTCAACCATTTTATAATTAGGAGCAAGCGTTACAGGCAAATCCCTGCCCGATATCCTTTTGATAGTTTCATCAAGGAAACCGAGATTTTTTGCAAGAGTATATATTTCATCGTCAAGTGCCGATTTAATGGTCTCCTCCATAAAAGCAATATTTTTCAATTTTGCCAGGTACCAGTAGTCAATACCTGTCATATCATAGATGAATTCATGTGACATTCCCCTTTTGAGTGCCTCATATACGGCAAAAATCCTCTCATTGTCGGAATTTTTGATAATTTCAATTATTTCCTCATTACTTTTTAATGAGAATTTCGGGAGCGAGGGAGTGTCTACGCCAATGTTAATTGAGCGAATAGCCTTCATAAATGCCATTTCAAAGCTTGTGCCTATCGCTAAAGCGCAACCCGTTGATTGCATCGATGCGCCCAAAGTACGGTTAGCCTCGCCAAAATTACCGAATGACCATGTTGGAAATTTGACTGCGCAATAGTCTATGGCAGGCTCATTACACGCTGTTGTGCAGAGTGTAATATCATTGACTATTTCAAAGAGCTTTAAGCCGAGAGCGAGCTTAGCTGAAACCCGCGCAATCGGATATCCTGTAACCTTTGAAATCAGAGAGGATGAACGGGTAACTCTGGTATAAACACCGAGAACAGCATATTCGCTCCCGTCCGGTTTCAAGGCAAAGCGAACATTGCAGCTACCCACGACGCCGAGATAAGAAATAATATTTATAGCTGCCGCCCTGAGTTTGGCACTTTCCGAATCGGATAGAGTCTGAGAGGGGGCAACAATTATACTATCCCCCGTATGAATACCTACGGGGTCAATATTTTCAAGGTTTGAAACGCAAATGCAGTTGCCCACACAGTCACGCACGACCTCATATTCAAGCTCCTTCCAGCCTGAAATACATTTTTCAACTAAAATCTGGTGGAGCATTGAAGATTCAAGTGCCTGTGCGGCTCTTTGTTCTAATTCCTCAACGCAATAGCAGAAATCCGCATTGGGAAATGACGAGGTATATGCAGGGCGCACTATTACGGGAAAGCCCGCTTCATTGGCAAAGCTCACGGCAGCGTCAACACTGCTTACAACCGTTGACATTACAGAAGGCTCATTGACATCCTCCAGAAGCTTTTTAAAGGATTGTTTGTTCTCAACTGCAGAAATCATATCCGGGGTGACTGAAAGCATCTTTAACTTGTTATCATCAAGAAAACCGCTCTGATGCAGCTCTAGTGCGATTTTAAGGCCGATATCACCGCCCATTGTCGGCAAAATACTATCCGGCTTTTCGGTTTCAATAATTCTTTTGATGATATCAACATTGAGCGGTTCAATATAAACGGAATCGGCAACTCCCATATCTGTCATGGAGGTTACCGGGTTCGGATTAACGAGAACGACCTGAATTTCCTCCTCTTTAAGGGCAATGCAGGCCTGGTTGCCGAAGTAATCGTACTCTGAACCTTGACCGATGGTGGAAGGACCCGAGCCAATTAAAAGCACTTTTTTAATACTATTATTCATTTGACTTGCCCTCCTTCATCAGCCTGATAAATTCATCATAAACCCATGCTGTTTCGGAATTAGGCGATGTATCGTTTGGTGTAAACTGAATTGAAAGCCCCGGAAATGCGGTGTAATAAAGGCCTTCAATTGAATTATCATTGACATTTGTCAGCATTATGCGGGCAACATCCTCATGCAGGCTGCCCTGCGCCACATCGTAGCCGTGATTTTGCATTGTAACCATTACTTTATCAGTGCCGCATATTCTTACCGGTTGATTTGAACCCCTATGACCCTTTGGCATTTTTTCGACTAATCCTCCGCAGGCCAGAACCATCATTTGATGGCCTACTCCCATACCAAAAGACGGGATTTTTTTTGATAGCAAAACTTTTATATTTTTAATCAGGGCAGGGTCATCGTCCGGGTCACCCGGCCCATTGGAAAAAACAATACCTTCAGGATTGAGTTTAAGTATTTCTTCCGGCGAAGTGTGAGCAGGCACAATATTAAGGCGGCATTTTCTCTTGATAAAAGAATCCTGCAGTGTGCGCGGAAACCCGTAGTCAATAATTACAACATTGTATATTGAGTCTTCTGTTTTTAGTACAACTGGCTCTTTAACGGTAACTGAGCTTACTGCGCCATGAATTGAATAGGATTTGATTTTTTTTATGAGATTATCAAAATCGTTGAGGGATTGAGTAATCGCACCGTTGAAATAGCCCTTGTCACGCAAGGTTCTTGTCAATCTTCTTGTATCTATTCCATATATGCCGACTATGTTATGTGCTTTGAGATATTCATCCAAAGTCATGCCGCCTTGAATGTCGGAGGGTGTGTCGCACCATTCTCTGGCGATATATCCGTTTGCGGTGATTCTTGTGTTATTATCTTCATTTTCTGCTCCCCTATTGCCAACAAGAGGATATGTTTGAGCTATTATCTGCCCATAATATGTCGGGTCGCTCAAAATTGATTGGTATGAAGCAGAGCAGGTGTTGAATACAACCTCACCTATTGTCTGCCCGACTGCACCCATTGAATATCCTATGAATACCGTTGCGTCGGCAAGTACAAGATAAGCTCTCTTAGCCTTGATGCTTTTCAAAGATATTTCCCCTCTCAACTTAAACTCATAGGAGGAATAAACAAATTGATTTCATCCCTCATTCTCAATGCTTCTGCTCTTGCAGCCTGCGCATAATCTCTTTCATCACAGCCGCTATTTTTATATGCGCACATCAGCGCTCTGGATGAATTGACAATTGCGCCCATGCCTTTATCATCAAACGCCAAAGCTATATCTTCTGCTTTTCCACCCTGCGCTCCGTAGCCCGGAACAAGAAAAAACGTATGAGGCAAATCCCGCCTCAATTCACTTAGCTGCTCTGGATATGTAGCACCGACAACCGCTCCGACTGATGAATATCCGTATTTTTTAGGTGTTGCATCTCCCCATTTTTCACACATAAGCCCCATAGCTTTATAAACGGGGACATTATCAATAAGCCTATCCTGCAATTCTCCCGATGATGGGTTAGAGGTTTTGCATAACACAAAAATCCCCTTGTCGCTGCTGTTGCAAACAGAGATAAGAGGTTCTATACAGTCGCTGCCGAGGTAACCGTTGACCGTCAACGCATCGCCGCCAAAGGGTGTTATTTTTTCACAGTTGACCGATATTTCACCGAGATGAGCGCATGAATATGCCTGCATCGTTGAACCAATGTCATTTCGCTTGCCGTCAATTATAACAAACATGCCCTTTTGCTTTGCATAATTGATTGTATGCGCCAAAGCTCTCATCCCCTGCCAGCCATAAAGCTCATAATATGCGCACTGAGGCTTGACAGCGGGTACAATATCATATATTGCGTCAATCATTCCAACATTAAACTCAAATAAAGCCTGTGCGGCGCCCTCAAGTGTGTTGCCGAATTTTGCAAAAGCGGATTCTTTTATATATTCAGGTAAAAAATCGAGCTTAGGGTCAAGACCGGCAACTGTGGGGTTCTTCTTTTGTGCAATTGATTCAATCAAACGGCCAAATGACATAAACTATACCTCATTTTTAAATACTATTTTACCGGAATAAATTGTGTACTTAACTCTGCCTGTCAGCTCCATGCCTTTAAAGGGAGTGTTTTTTGATTTGCCGAAAAGGTTCTTAGGTTCAACTATCCACTTTTCTTTAGGGTCAAATATTACTATATCTGCCGGAGAATTAATTTTCAGGCTACCTGCATTTATCCCCAATATTTCGGCAGGGACTGTACTCATCATATATAAAAGCTTAAACAGGCTTATATATCCACCATTTACAAGATAAGTGATGCCGGCGGAAAGAGAGGTTTCAAGCCCGATTACTCCATTCGGCGCATTATAGAAATCAGCTTTTTCTTCAGGTGAGTGCGGTGCATGATCTGTTGCAATGGCATCTATTGTCCCATCTACAATTCCGCGGATAACGGCTCTCCTGTCCATCTCCGTCCTCAGCGGTGGGTTCATTCTGTAATCTGCATCCTGATGAAAAATCATTTCTTCGTTCAAAGAAAAATAATGAGGGCAGGTTTCTGCTGTAACCTTAATACCGTTTCTCTTAGCATTCCTGATTAATCTCAATGATTTTTCGGTGCTGACATGGCAGATATGAATATTCGAGTTTGCACTAGCGGCAAGGGCAAGCTCTCTGGCAATACCTACCTCCTCTGCGGCACTTGGGATTCCCTTGACACCCAACGCCTCTGAAACTACACCTTCATTTACAATTCCACCGTCTGAAAGGGTAATATCTTCACAATGGGCAAGAATGGGAGCGTCAATCCATGATGCCTTTTCCATTGCTTTTCTCATCATGGCGGCAGTTGAAACAGGCACGCCGTCATCAGAGAAAGCCAC
>JAAZFZ010000098.1 GCA_012511485.1 Clostridiales bacterium
GCCAGTCCATTGAGCCATCCTTATTATATTTGATAATAAATCCGTCCATGTCGCCGTAGTTGTGATAGGAGGCAAAGGTTCCATCCGCAGCAACAGGTGTGTTATAAACGCCCACAACAACGCAACCGCCGTCAGGTGATGGGGTAACACAGTTCGCACTCTCGTTACCTGAGCCGACAATAGTTTTGAGCCATTGCCTTTCTCCGTTTTTATTGAATTTGATAATTACACTGTCGCCCTTTCCGAAGCCGACCAGTGAGCTGAAATCATTGCTTTGGGACATTGTCAGGCAGGCGGCAAAAATATCTCCATCCTTGTTGACATCAATGCTTTGAAAATTGGCGTGCATTTTGCCGCTGTTGAGCGCCCTCTTCCAGTAGACATTAAAATCCTTATCATATTTGAAAATAACGGCTTTTATGCAGTCCTTTGCAAGACCTTCAAAATCACCGTCGGAGGATATTGCCTTGCCTCCCACCACAAAACCACCGTCGGGAGTTGCGGCAACTGAGCTGAAATAATCGCCCTCGGCGCCGGAAAGAATTCTGACATTCTCCTGCTCGCCCTGCGGGGAATATTTTACCATAATAGCGTCAAGGCTCCTGCCCTTTTTTGGCGCTCCTGGGATATTCGTTGCGGTCGTTTCACCCACAGCGACAATGCTTGCGTCTGAGAGCACTGCCATTGCGCTGAGCTTGACAGAGTTGTTGCCACCGATAAACTTCTTCCACTGGACCTCGCCCTGTGCATTGAATTTGACAACTCCGCTGATGGTTCTTACCCAGCTTTTATCTGCATCCGAACAGTCCCCGTCTTTGGAGAATGTGTTGAGCATTGCCGCAAAGCCTCCGTCCGGAGTTGCTTTTACGCTAAAGAATCTGTCTTGACCTGAGCCACCGAAGGTTGCTATTTTCTGTCTGGCAACCGAGGAAAGCACCGTTTCGGAGACCGGGTCGGAGGGTTTGCTTATTATGCCGCCGTCATCGACAATTACATCATATCCGTCTTCGTTTATTGCATCCTCAACCTCATCCTGCTGTTCTTGCGTAAGGTCGGAATAGTCGCCATCCCAGACATAGTCATCACCGTATCTATCCTTGAGCTCATCGCCGACGGTGTCATTTACATAATCAACAATTTCATTATATTCCGGGATAATCTTATCATAAACTATTCCTGAGTCCGTAATATCAACCCTGATTCCCTTTTCCTTTGCAATTGCGTCCTCTATCTTTTTTCTCTGCTCCTTTGTCAGGGATGAATATTCGCCGTCCCATATGTAGCTGTCGTCCTTGGTTTCCTCCCTGATGACTGCCTCAATTTGACTTTTTATTTCCTCATCAGTCAGCCTGCCGGGGATTGTTTCATTCTTGGCTGCGCCAATTACTTCCTTCCATTCATCTTCGGAAACAAGCGTTGTATTGTCCTGTTGAGCTCCTCTGCATGAGGCAAAGCAAACGACAGAAAATACTACAGACAAAAGAATACATAATGATTTTTTAAGTTTTATTCTCATTAGAATACCTCCCCAGAATAAGCTTATTCTCTATGGTAATACATTAAACATTATATCACGCAGTCTTATATATTTCCATATAAATGTAAAAACTTAATCTTTTGTTTAAAAAATTGACAAATTTATACAACCGATGTATTCTTATTCTATTAATAACAAGAGGTGTAAGTATGAAGCGGATTTTTAAACATTCTGCGGCACTTTTTTTAAGTGCGGCAATAATTATTTCCTGCTTATCAATTGCATTTGCATCACAGAGCCCGGAGCTGACGCTCAGCTCAATATCCGATATGCACTATATGCCGCGTGAGTTTATCGGGAGCCCGAACGGATATAATTACAGGCATTATATTGACAGTGACTGCAGGCTTGCTCAGTATTCGGACGAAATTCTCGATGCAGCGCTCGACAACATTATTGCCTCCGGCACTGAGTATCTACTTATTTCCGGTGATATGTCGCTCTCTTCTCAGCTACAGTCGCACAAAAACATTGCAAGCAAGCTTAGAGAGGCTCGGGCTGCCGGTGTTAAGGCTTATGTTATCCCCGGCAACCATGACATCAGCATGGGCAATGAAGGCAGCCCTGCGGTGGCACCGGCTTATGTTGTTGATGAACCTGGCGGCACCGTAACTGTTGCGGGTGTTGAATATGCTCAGGACAGGAGAATTTCCGTTGAAGGCACGACTAAATCTCAGTTTGCACAGATTTATGACGGCTTCGGCTTCGGCAGTGACAGCACGGTTATCGCCCGTGACACAACTGACGCGAATTCCCTCTCCTATGTCGCCCAGCTTGACGATAGCCACAGGTTAATAGCTATAGACGCATCAATATATAACGGCGAGCTTTTTAGCAGCAGTCAGGCACTTGAAGGCGATCTGCTGGAATGGGTAAAAGAGCAGATTAGCGATTGCATTGCCGCAGGTGATACTCCTATTGCAATGATGCATTATGATTTGATTGAAAAGTACAAGGGACAGTCTGTTTTAATGGGCCCGAACTTCCTCAATAATCACAACAAAATCGCAGCTGAGCTTGCCGGATGCGGCCTTAATTATCTTTTCACCGGCCATTCACACGCAAACGACATTTCGTCATTTACAGCCGGCGGCAATACTCTTTTTGAAATCTGTACGGGCGGCCTGCTGCTATATCAGTCACCTGTAAGATATGTCCGCTTTACGGGAGGCGATGCCGAATTCCAGACCCGTTGGCTTGAATCGATTGAAGGCATACCTGATTATGATAATTTCTGCAAGACCTTTTTCAGGGCAAGCGTGCGTACTGTTATGAGGCACAGAGTAATTATAGATGTTTCGGAAATATTGGCTCGGCCTTTATCAAAGTATATCAGCTATGAAAAAGCTCATGAAATTACTTTGGGTTTAATGCAGGAAATTATTGATTACCTGCTGGATATGAAGCTGACAGAAAATGTTTCTCTCTGCAATGTATTGGAGGAGGCTTATTATCAGCATTATTACGGTGACGAAATCTATCCCCTCGAAATCAAAGAAGCAATTGCTAATATAAAGAACGGAGATGCCTTTGACAAGGCGCTGCCAGTAGTGATTAATGCCATCGGTAATAATACAGGTGTTTCAAAGCTTCTGAGCGGTGTTTCACCAGAGCTTGAGGCTGCGATAAACAAGACAATCAGCACTGCCGTTACAAGCCTTCTTTCAGATATTTTGGGATTTTCTCTGGGCAGTTTTGTTGAAAATATTTTTATCGACCCCGCTCCCTCCGATAATAACATAATAATTATTAACGGATGTGCATATAACTCGGCAAGTGGTGAGCAGGAGACCTTTGGCGGTGATATCCAGGCAGCTATAATAAAAAGAATTTTTGAAATCCTCATGCCGATAATAGAAGCTTTATTCGGGTTTTAACAGATAAAACAAAAAAAAGGGTGCATCTAGTTAGATGCACCCTTTTTGTGTGAATATACTTTGCGTTATATCTCGACGTTACCGGTTGTCTGGTCGATATCCGCATTGAAGGAAACCACATTTAGAAGGTTACTTGCGTCAATTGAGGATATGCCGCTCCATCCGTCAATATCTGCTGCATAATAATATGGCGAATCGTAGGAAATGTCGGCATTGTAGGAAACAACATTGAGAAGAGCTGAACAGTCAAGGGAGGTGATTCTCCCGTCACCGTCAATATCGCCGAAGATAACAATATAGTATGTTTTGAGCACTTCATTTGTCGCATTATCTATGAGCCTTACCTCTGTGCCCGTTCCGATATTGAAGGTA
>JAAZFZ010000099.1 GCA_012511485.1 Clostridiales bacterium
GGCTTATAAGGGTACGGTTAAAATTAAAAAAACCGAGGGTAGGGTATCCAAACTTACAAAGTTCTTAGGTGAAGGTAAAGCTAAAGACTTGGCAAGCGGTATGCTTGAGGATGCAACCGGCGGCAGTAGCACAAAAACAAAAACCTTTACAAATGGCAAGTGCAGTGACGGTGATTCACTCGTAAAATTCCTTCCCCCTTCAAAGAGAACCACAATGAGCACACTTACGGCAAACGGAGTTAAGAGTGCTACCTGCACGGCAGTGAACGGCGGATGGAAAGTTGTTATAAAGTTGAAACAGGAAAAGGTTGGCTTTAATGAAAAGCCCACGGCGCATGATTCCTGTATAGATATTCTGGAGATAGCGCCTGATGATGTGAAGCCATTTACCATAAATACAGAAGCAACCGAATTTAACTATAAGGGCGGAACAATAGAGGCTGTCATTAACAGCAGCGGTCTTCTGACCAGTCTTAAAATTAGTGAGCCTGTGTATATTACAACAAAATTAAAATTTTTACGTATTTCAATTGATACAGAGATTGACGGCGGCTGGAATCAGGATATTGCTTTCACGTATTAATTATAGAGCCAGATATTTTAAACTACTGCCGGCTGAGCGAACAGGCTCAGCCGGCAGTTTTATTTTTTGAAAGCGGGCAAAGTGCGTTATCTATATTCCAAAGTATATGCAAGGGGATAGCACCGTGCCCGTTTTTAGCGATACTATCTTTTTTCAACAGACCTGCGCACAGCCTTAATTACCTCAACAATCGGAATAATCGTGAAGGCTAGAGCAATTGCAATGCCGTATTCCAAAGCGCTTATTGAGGTGAAATCAAACGCATTTTTAAGGAAATCAATATAGATAACCCCGGTTGTCAAAAGGAGTGAAGCTATCATTGCAAGATAGAGGAATTTGTTGTGGCTTCCTCTCAGACCCATTAGTACAACAGACTTTTTCTGTGAACGCATATTGAAGGAATGGAAGATTTCGCACATTGACATCGTCAGAAAAGCCATTGTCATGCCGTCATTGCTGTTTGTGATATGCCATGCACCGTTCTCTATATATTCACCGATGAAATATGCTATGAGCGTCAAAACAGTTACCAAAGCGCCCTGATAGAGAATATCTCCACCGACTCCGCCGGAGAAAATGCCCTCCTTAGCCCTTCTGGGCTGGCGAGCCATTATGTCACGCTCCGCCTTTTCCATGCCCAGAGCCAGTGCCGGAAAGCTGTCTGTAACAAGATTAATCCATAGCAGATGGACGGGCTTGAGAATTGTAAAGCCCAAAATACTTGCGGTGAATATTGTCAGAACCTCGCTGAGATTTGAGCTCAGAAGGAACTGAATAGCCTTGCGTATATTGTCATATATTCTTCTGCCCTCTGAAACGGCGGTGACGATTGTTGCAAAGTTATCATCCGCAAGCACCATATCGGCAACATTCTTTGTGACATCGGTGCCCGTTATCCCCATGCCGATACCGATATCCGCACTTTTTATTGAGGGAGCGTCGTTGACACCGTCGCCCGTCATGGCGGTAATCATGCCTCTTTTGCGCCATGCGTTGACTATTCTGACCTTATGCTCGGGCTGAACTCTCGCATAGACGGAATAGTTCTGAACGGTATTTTCAAACTCCTCGTCGCTTATTTTGCTTAACTGTGCGCCCGTGATGGCTTTTGAGGGGTCATTGATAATGCCAAGCTCCATGGCGATTGCGGCAGCGGTATCCTTGTGGTCACCCGTAATCATAATCGGGCGGATACCTGCAGAGCGGCATTCCTCAATGGCGTCCTTTACCTCCGGGCGGACAGGGTCAATCATACCCGTCAGGCCTGTGAAAATCATGTTGTTTTCGAGTGCCTCCGGCTCAAAGGAGGAGGGAACGCTGTCATGCGGCTTATAAGCGGCGGCAAGCACACGCAGAGCCCTGTCTGCCATACGCTTGTTTTCGGTGAAAATTGTTTGCTTGATTTCCTCCGTAAGCGGGAAAACATCCCCGTCAAGCTCCGCCATGGTGCAGATTTTAATTATCTCGTCCGGCGCACCCTTAGTGTATTGAATATATGAGCCGCCGGCATCATGCACGGTTGACATCATTTTGCGCATTGAATCAAACGGAGCCTCTCCGACTCTTGGGAATTTTTCTTTCAGCTCGTTCTTGTTGAAGCCCTTTGAGAGGGCATAGGCAACAAGCGCACATTCAGTCGGCTCGCCGACAATTTCGCCGGTGTCGGCATCGACCTCGGCATCAGTGCAAAGTGCCATAGCCCGAACGAGCTTTTCTTCATTGTCGCCGAAATGGTCAATAACCGTCATTTTATTCTGTGTAAGGGTTCCGGTTTTGTCTGAGCAGATTATCTGAGCGCAGCCCAAGGTTTCAACGGCGGTGAGCTTGCGGATAATCGCTTTCTTCTTTGACATATTTGTAACGCCGATTGAAAGCACTATTGTTACAACTGCGGCAAGTCCCTCCGGTATTGCCGCAACGGCAAGGCTAACGGCTATCATGAACACATCAAGGATTTCCTCAATGCTGTTTGGAACACCCTTCAAATAGTTTTCAATCATTGTAAAGCCGAAAATAAAGATGCATATGCTAATAACCAAAACGGTCAGCATTTTGCTTAATTGAGTCAGTTTTATTTGGAGCGGAGTTGCACTCTCCTGTGCCTTTGATATGGCATCGGCAATTTTGCCCATTTCCGTCTGCATTCCGGTTGCCACAACCACTGCCTTGCCTCTGCCGTAGACAATAGCGCTGCCCATATAGACCATATTTTTGCGGTCGCCTAAAGAAACATCCCCGTTCTCGGAGCCTGTGAGCTTATCTATGAGCTTAGTTACGGGGACGGATTCACCCGTCAGAGCAGCCTCCTCAACCTTAATGCTGGCACATTCAAAAATTCTCGCATCCGCAGGGACTGAATCCCCTGCCTCAAGCAGAATCACATCGCCAACAACAAGGTCCTCACTCTTGACAATCTCAATTTTGCCGTCACGAATGACCTTTGAGGTCGCTGCCGACATCTCGGCAAGAGCCTCAATTGCCGCCTCCGCCTTACTCTCCTGATAAACGCCGAGAATAGCATTAATTAAGACGACTATCAGAATTATGATAACATCGGAGGGGAATTCATTTTCAAAGCTTGCCAAAACGGCGGAAATGCCCGCAGCCACAATGAGAATCAAAATCATCGGGTCTATAAGCTGCTGGATGAAACGCTTGAGTATGGAGTCCTTCTTTACCTGTGCAAGCTTGTTTTTGCCGTTTTTGCCGAGCCTTTCCACAGCCTCGGCATCTGAAAGCCCCTCGGGTGTGCTGCCGACACTATGGAAAACATCATCAATATACTCCAGATAATGCTTCATGCCTAAAAACCAACTCCTTGAAAGTGTTAGATTCACTTAAATATTATTTCCAAAAATATAAAGAGACCTTCGACAGAAAACACCTGCCAAAGGTCTTGCTACCCATTGGGACCGTTGCCAGCCGTTAGGCGGTTGTTGACAGACGGATTATTAGCTACTCCCCTTTATAGAGATACAATGCATAATTTATAATACCATATATTAGAAAAATGTCAACACTTTATTTAGAATGCTAATTATGGTACTATTATACATAATAACCGGTAAAAAATAGAAGGGAATAAGGAATAAAAAATATGAAATCACTGCTCACCGACATTATTGCGTTCTTCACATTCATTGGCGCTTCCCTTGGCTGGATGGTTGCTCCCGAGCCTATCATCCCCGAGGTTATGCCTGAATCGAGCGATACAATTTCACAGGACCTTAGCATTATGACCTTCAATGTCTATGTTTTCGGTACAGGCAAAAAAAGCCCCGAAAACAGGGCGCTGGCAATTATTCAGACAATTCTTGACCAACAGCCCGATTCATTCGGTTTACAGGAGGCTGACGAGGGATGGATTGAAAGGCTAAGCGAAGGTCTCACGGACTATACCTATGTCGGCGGAGGCAGGGAGGGTGACGGCGGGGAGGCTTCGCCCGTGTTCTACCTGAAGGATAAGTATGAGTTGGTGGATTCGGGCACATTCTGGCTTTCAAAAACACCTGATACGCCTTCAAGGGGATGGGATGCCGCGTATAAGAGAGTTTGCACCTTTGCAGCTCTCAGGGATAAGGAGACGGGCTTTTCCTACGTCCATTTCAATGCTCATCTCGACCATCTCGGCGTCGTTTCCCGTATTAAAAGTGTCGGCATAATTATGGAGCACATTGCAAAGCTCGATATGCCATCCGTTCTGACAGGTGATTTCAACTCCCGGGAGGGCAGCGTTCCATATGAATATCTTCTTAAAGGCGGCTTGTATGACACAAAATACCTAGCACAGGAGAGTGACAGCGGCGCGACCTTCCACTCCTATCTTTATTTGGATAAGATAAAGAGCCTGCCAATAGATTTTATCTTTGCCACTAATCAGGTCAGGGGGGTTTACAGCTATAAAATAATCAGGGATAAGGTTGACGGAGTTTTTCCCTCCGACCATTATGCGGTTGCCGCAAGGCTAAGAATGGCAAATCAGGCGGCATAGTTTGAGAAGGACTATATTTAACACGGCATAAACCCTTGATTTTACTGGGTTTTTGCCGTGTTTCGCTTTCATTTTGTCGCTTGTTTGTCGCTTAAATCTGCTAAACGATACTTAAAGATAAGCCGCGATACTCGCACTAAACATCACTCTTTCGTCTATTAC
>JAAZFZ010000100.1 GCA_012511485.1 Clostridiales bacterium
GGAAACACCTGAAAGAATCGTGAATGCAGGGCCTGATTCGGAGGCCTTTGCAACATTGTGGACAGGGCGCCTTCTATCATCGGTAAAATAGTCGCTTGCAATGCCTATGATAACACCGACTGCAAGGCCGAGCGCACTTGCGCCCCAGATGCGCCATTCAAAATCATCAAACGCCCATGTGGCAATCGCCGTGAGAACAGCGAAAATGGCAGTTGTAACATAAGTGCTACTGTTAAGTGCCTGCGTGGGGTTGCCTTTTTTGCCTATGCGGGCAGTAGCAACACCGATTATTGAAGCAAGAAGACCAATAGTAGCATAGCAGAAAACCATAATTGCGTTGGTTGCGCCGCCATTTAATTTGTCAAGAGAAACCGCAATAACGAGAGCGGCCGCCATGGAGGCAACATTTGAGTCAAACAAATCAGCGCCCATGCCTGCCACATCGCCGACATTGTCGCCAACATTATCTGCAATAACTGCGGGGTTGCGCGGGTCATCCTCGGGGATGCCCAATTCAACCTTGCCGCAAAGGTCTGCGCTGATATCGGCAGTCTTTGTGAAAATGCCGCCGCCTGCTTTTGCAAAAAGAGCAAGTGAGCTTGCGCCGAAACTGAAGCCGAGAAGCGCTGTGGTATCACCCGTGATAAGGATAACAAGCGTAACGCCCAGCAGAGAGGAACCGACAACGGCCATGCCCATGACGGCGCCGCCGCGGAAGCCTGTCATAAATGAAGGACGAATACCCTTTTGTGCCGCCTCAGCAGTTTTGACGTTTGCGGCAGTAGCAACCTGAATGCCGATTTTGCCGGCAATCCCTGAGAATACTGCGCCTAAAATATAGGCAATTGCCATTGTCAGGTTTTCAAGGATTTCGTTTTTCCAAATCGGGGTGGGCAGAAAAACAAGAATTAGAACCGCTGCAACAGCGACAAATCTCGCAAGGACTCTATACTCCTTTGCCAAAAATGTATTAGCACCCTTACGGATAAGGCCGCCGACTTCATGAATACGCTTATTCGATGAAGGTTGCTTTACTACCCAGCGATATAGCCAAAAGGCAAAACCGAAGGAAAGAGAAGCAATGATGATTGAAGCAATCAGAAAACCGGTTTGATTCAATTTTTTCACTCCTTTTATAGTTGAACAATCAGATTCATATGCAGCAGCACAGTATTAAATGCTATTCCACTTTAATGAAACTGACAGCCATATGCAGATAATTTTAACACAATTGCGCTTTAAAGCAATACGATTTCGGATAATAATTACAGTATTATTTTGCCAATTACTGGCACAAATACAATAACTTCCATAATAAACAGAAAAAGGCTGACAGAGTTGCCGACCTTAATTACCAACAAGAGGAATTATAATCCATTTTAATGAACCAGTCAAGCTATAATAACTGCGAAATAGCTTTTTTACAAGATTACGAAAAAAGGATTCTAATAAGATTTGTAACACGCTTATATAAACTTATTTGCGAATACGGCGAACGGACAACCGCAAGGGTTGTCCCTACGATGATATAACTTTTATATAAACAAAATTGAACAATTTAAAAAATCACCGTAATCCGATGGTTTTTACGGCATTACCCGGAACGGAATTCTAAATATTGAATTGCTTTAATATCCCTTCTGCCATCTTATCGGCCATCATCAATGCCTGGTTTTCAATATCATCTGATTGGGCGATGTCCCTTTCAAATTCATTTGTAAGCCTCAATTCGGCAAGGCCTTCGGTTATCTGCAAATGGTCATAGAGCATATTTCTCCATTCCGTCACGCTCCAGTTTGGGTTGATACCTGCCAAAAACTCTGCAATATCATCTGCGTTTTGGTACCATATCTCTCTTTGCTCGTTTGCCTCCTGCGTGTTTTCGGCTTTAGCCGCATTTACCAAATCCGCAGCAATTAAAAGATGCTCCCTGAGCAAATCTTCAAATCTGTCGGCATTGGCATTACCGTAGTATTTTCTTAATTCTGTTGCAAAGTCCGTGGGATTTCTCAACAGGCGCTGAGTTACCATTTGCAAATCAGGCATATCTGCGGCAGCACTTATAATAAAAGACCTGGTCCACATTATGTGTTCCTGCCAAAGCTTTCAGAATGTATTATAAAGATTTATTTGCCTGGTGCAGTTTGCTGACTGATTATAATTATTTCTGTACACTAAATAATTCCCCCTTGTGTGTATTTCATTAAATTATATGCTGTAGACGCTTAAAGTGCTAAGCAATCAGGCAGCCCAACCTTTGCGGTCAGGCTGCCTGATATCTAAGTTGGCATTTAATTATACGAACGGGCAACCGCAAGGGTTGTCCCTGCTACAACAGAATAATATTTCCTTCTCTGCACTTTTTAATCATATCCTGCGGCCAGACAGAGACCTGAACTTCACCAATATGCGCTTTTTCAAGTATCAGCATACAAAGCCTTGACTGGCCGATACCTCCGCCGATTGTCAGCGGCAGGGTGCCGTCGAGAATCTTTTTAATATAATCGAACTTCTGCCTTTTCTCTGCATTGCTGGCTTTGAGCTGTGACAAAAGGGATTTTTCATTGACACGGATACCCATTGATGAAATCTCAAGTGCATTTTTGAGTGCATGGTTCCAGAATAATAGGTCTCCGTTCAAAGCCCAGTCGTCATAATCGGGTGCTCTGCCGTCATGCCTAATTCCGCTTTTGAGCAGACCTCCGATTTGCATTATGAAAACGGTTTTTTGCTCCTTGACAATTTGCTCCTCACGCTCCTTAGGGGTTAAAGCGGGGTACAAATCCTCAAGCTCCTGAGCAGTTATAAAAAACACATCCTTCTTAAAATCAGGAGCCTTGAGCTGAGGGTATTTTTCTTTGACCACCCTTTGAGTGTAAATAACGGATTCAACTATTTTGTTAACTGTTTCCTTGAGGAAATCTAAATTGCGTTGCTCTGCGGCTATTACACACTCCCAGTCCCACTGGTCAACAAAAATGGAGTGAATGTTATCAACATCATCATCACGGCGAAGGGCATTCATGTCGGTATATAACCCACACCCCTGCTCAAAGCCGTAGCGGTAGAGGGCATACCTTTTCCATTTGGCGAGCGACTGCACAACCTCCGCAGTGCCGTCAATTTCCTTCATTGAGAAATGCACTTTGCGCTCAACGCCGTTGAGGTCGTCATTGATTCCGCTCTCTTTTGCAACTATAACGGGAGCGGTTACTCTTTCGAGGCATAGCATTTGCGCAAGCTTCGCCTGAAAGGTGTCCTTTATGAGCTTAATGGCTCTTTGAGTTTCACGAAGGGAAAGCTCGGATTCGTAGCCTTCGGGAATTAGCAAGCATTTCATTGTACCCCTCCTTCATCTGATGTTATCAACAGTACGCGGATAAAGAATGACATCCCTGATATTGCTCATGCCGGTCACGTACATAATCATTCTTTCAAAACCGAGTCCGAAACCACCGTGGGGGACTGAGCCGAACTTGCGAAGGTCAAGATAATCGCTGTATTCTTCAAGGTTCATTTTACGCTTCCTCATAGCTTCAACGAGCTTGTCATAATCAGCCTCACGCTCACTGCCGCCAATAATTTCTCCAACTCCCGGTACAAGCAAATCAGTGGCAGCGACGGTTTTTCCGTCCGGATTCTGCTTCATATAGAAGGATTTGATTTGCTTAGGATAATTGGTTATGAAAACAGGCTTGTTGAAAACCTCTTCGGTTATATATCTCTCATGCTCAGTCTGCAAATCGCAGCCCCAGTCACAGGGATATGCAAATTCCTTCTTTGAGTCCTTGAGGAGCCTTATAGCCTCGGTGTAGTCGCAAACAGCGAACTCGTTTTCAATAAGGCTGTTTAGCTTATTGAGCAATCCCTTTTCAAAATGCTCATCAAAGAACTTCAACTCATCCGGGCATTTTTCGAGCCAATCAGAAATGATGTATTTAATCATTTCCTCTGCGATTTCAATGATATCCGGTAGCTCTGCGAACGCAACCTCAGGCTCAATATGCCAGAACTCCGCAACATGGCGGGGAGTATTGCTGATTTCCGCACGAAAGCTCGGCCCAAAGGTATAAATTTTGCCCATTGCCATAGCGGCAACCTCGCCCTCAAGCTGACCAGAAACGCTCAGACCCGCCTTTTGGCCGAAAAAATCATTCGCATAGTATTCCTCTTCGCTCTTGTATTTGTCGGAATAACCTATTGCGGTCACCTTAAATACCTCGCCCGCACCCTCGCAGTCACTGCCAGTCAGCAGAGGGGTGTTGATATAGATATAGTTTCTATCCTGAAAATAACGGTGGATTGAGCTTGCAAGAACTGAGCGAACACGAAAAACAGCATTAAAGGTGTTTGTTCTCAGACGGATATGGGGCATTGAACGAAGGTATTCGAGCGAATGGCGTTTTTTCTGTAGCGGATACTCAGCGGGGCAGACACCCAGCACCTTAATCTCACGGGCATTTACCTCAACCGAGCCCTGCCTTGAGGGGACGAGCGTACCCTTGACGCAAAGAGAGGTGCCAAGGTGCATAGCTTCATCAATGTCAGTTACAACTGCCTTGTCAATAACAATCTGCAGGTGCATTAATGTGGTTCCGTCATTCATCTCCAAAAATGCCATATTTTTTGAATCTCTTGAGGTTCTTACCCAACCGCAGACAGTTACCTCCATGTTAAGCAAGCTTTTGTTATTTAATAATTCTCTAATATCGGTGTGCTTCATAATAACAACTCCTTAATTAATAACTTAGGAATAAGAAATCGGGTATAAAAAAACACAGCACTCCTCCCATAATCTTGATTATAGGACGAGCTCTGTGAACCCGCGCTACCGCATATATTACCGAAAACTATCATATCCGGTCCCTCATCAGCTTATGACAAAGTTTAACTGCTTAACGCACAGTTTGCGGCGCACCTACTTACCTATAGGTTTTCAGATTGCGACTCCGAAGTGTTATTCACACAGGCTCTGTTATGCGCTTCCCACTGCCGCGCACTCACTTTGAATGAATCCCTGAGCTACTTCTCTTCATCATAGCCTTTTGGCGACAATTCGTTCCCCGAACCATCGATATATTAATTTGAAAGGAATTATAAACCTATTCGAATTATTTGTCAATACATTTCAATAAAATTATGCCGTACTTTCGTTTTTCTCATTATACTAAAAGGATATAAACAATTATTTTCTTTTGCTTCTTCTGCCTCCGAGGAGCCTTGCAA
>JAAZFZ010000101.1 GCA_012511485.1 Clostridiales bacterium
CTGTCCACAGGGAGAATTCTGACCCCTTTTTTCGCCGCTGCATTAACAACGAGATGACCGCCAGCCACAAGCGTTTCCTTGTTTGCAAGTGCTATTTGGTTACCTACCTCAATTGCCATTAGCGTGGGGGTGAGCCCCGCCATGCCAACAATGCTGTTTAGCACAGTGTCAACCCTGCACTGAGCGCATTCACAAACTCCCTGAAGCCCGCTGAGAACCTTTGTGTCGGTATCGGCAACCTTGACAGCTAAATCTCTTGCGGATTTTTCATCAGCCATTGCAGCAAAACGGGGCTTAAATTCACGAATTTGTTTTTCTATTATATCTGCATTGTATTGCGCTGTCAGCGCATATATACCAAAGCCCCGAAGCCTTGCAACCTCGAGAGCCTGAGTACCTATTGAACCTGTAGAGCCAAGTATTGTAATTTTTTTCATAGCATATACACCTGTGAAACAGCTACTGCGGCATAAACTGTTGGTGAAACGAAAAGCAGGCTGTCAAACCTATCCATAACTCCGCCGTGGCCGGGGAAAAACTTGCCGAAGTCTTTTACACCGTAATTTCTTTTCAGTGTTGATGCCGAAAGGTCGCCTAACATTGAAATAATCGAAAGAAAAATCGATATAGGGATTATTGCCCACCAGGTCAAAAACTCTGATTTAAATGCCAGTTTATTAAAGCCTATAAGCACAATAGAGTTTAACGCTGCAGTAAGTATTATTCCGCCTACTGCTCCCTCAACTGTCTTTTTCGGGCTGATTTTCGGGCAGAGCTTATGCCGCCCGAACTTAACACCCGTAAAGTATGCAAAGGTATCTGTGAGCCATGAGCAGAGCAGAACCAAAACAACAAAATAGATTCCGTGCGCTTTTTCAAACCTGTCGGGGTATTTAATATATACATCTCGCAGAAGTATTAACGTAGAGAGTGAAAACGGAATTGCAAGTGATGAAAAAAAGGCAAGGGCAACATGCTCAAATCTAGTTGAATCATACTGTGCAAGCATCATAATGAGCATCAAAATTCCGAATACGGTTATTACCGAGCTATAAGGCAGCCTGAGCTTCTCGAGCAAATTATACTCAACAAATGACGGAACCGCTGCTGCAAATAAAACTCCGAAAAGGATAATGCCCTTATTTTTAACCTGTGCAGTCTTTAAAACCTCATAAACAGCAATCATGGAAAAAGCAGAAATTAAAATTCCCAAATACGCTGTTTGAATAAAAACTACCGCCGAAATGATAACCAAAATCCCAATAATGCCCGTAATTACACGAACCTTCATACCTATCAACTCTTTCAATACCGCACGCGTACATAACCATGCATGCAAATGCAGGTAAAAATCAAATACCACCAAAGCGCCTGTTTCTTAGGCAATAGTCTTCAATGGCTCTGTCAAAATCCTGTGTTGTAAAATCCGGCCAAAGGACATCAGAGTACCAAAACTCCGAATATGCGGACTGCCAAATAAGAAAATTTGAAAGCCTAAATTCCCCGCTCGGCCTGATAATTAAATCCGGGTCGGGTTGGCCTGCCGTATATAGCCCCTCTTCAATATCCTTTTCAGTTATATCTTCAGGCAAAAGGTAGCCGTTTTTAATTCTTTGAGAAATCCCCTTGACAGCTTTGAGAATCTCCTGCCTGCCGCCGTAATTAACTGCTATATTAACTGTTGTTTTGAACTTGTTTGAAGACTCCGCCTCAAGCATATGCACAAGGTGGTTAATATCCCGGGGAATTATTTCGGAATCAAGATCGCCGATAAAACGAATTTTCATGCCCTTCTGCTCGTTTTCGTTCTTGCGCTCCTCCGCCTCAAAAAGGTATTCCCGAAACAAATTCATTATTGCCATGACCTCCTCAACAGGCCGTGACCAGTTTTCAGTCGAAAACGCATAGAAGGTCAGATGTGAAATTCCCCTGTCGCCGGCATACTCGCAAATCTGCTTAAATACCTTTGCGCCCTGCTTATGCCCATCGGAGCGGGGCAACCCTCTCTGCTTTGCCCATCTGCCGTTACCGTTCATAATTATACCGATATGGGCAGGCAAATTCCTTTCATAGTCCATCTTTCATCCCTTTTCAGATTTCCATAATCTCATTTTCTTTAGAAGCCGCAATATTATCTATATCTTTAATAAAGCTATCTGTAATATCCTGAAACTCCTTTTCACCGTCCGTGCGGTCATCCTCGGTGATTTCTTTCGCCTTTTCCATCTTCTTGATTTTTTCAATACCGTCACGGCGGATAGAGCGAATTGCAATCTTCGACTCCTCTGCCATCTTGCGGATATCCTTGACAATTTCCTTGCGCCTGTCCTCTGTCAGGGTCGGAAATATAAGGCGGATAGTATTGCCGTCATTCTGCGGATTGATGCCGAGTTCGGACGCCTGGATTGCCTTTTCAATTGGGCTTAGGGTTGACCTGTCCCAAGGCTGAATGCAAAGTATTCTTGCCTCAGAAACCGATATGGCGGCAAGCTGATTTATGGGCGTAGGCGTGCCGTAGTAATCAACACGAATTCTATCAAGAACCGTTGGGTTGGCACGGCCTGCCCTTATAGCGGCATATTCATTCTTGAGTGCATTTATGGTTTTACCCATCTTTTCTTTAGCCGTCGTAAATACCTGTTCCATAAACTAATCCTCCTTAACAATTGTTCCAATATTTTCTCCGCAAACGGCCTTAACAATATTTGCGGGATTATCAAGATTAAACACTAGAATTCTGATTTTATTATCTCTGCAAAGGGTGGCGGCAGTGCCGTCCAATACCTTGAGGTCGTTTGTAAGCACATCTTTGAATGATAAATAATCATATCTTTTTGCGTCATCGAATTTATTGGGGTCCTTATCATATATACCGTCAACATTTGTTGCCTTGAAAAGTATATCAGCATTAATCTCCGCAGCTCTGAGTGCCGCAGCAGTGTCGGTTGTAAAGTAGGGGTTACCTGTTCCGCAGCCGAAGATAACAATTCTACCCTTTTCAAAATGACGGACTGCCTTGTTCCTTATATAAGGCTCTGCAATCTGCCGCATTTCGATAGCCGTCTGCACCCTGACAGGCACATCGAGCTGCTCGAAAGCATCAGCAAGAGCCAGCGAATTCATAACAGTTGCCAGCATACCCATATGGTCCGCCCTGGTTCTGTCCATTTCACCGCTGGAACGGCC
>JAAZFZ010000009.1 GCA_012511485.1 Clostridiales bacterium
ATAAGGTGCAGCTGCACCGAGCTTAAAAAAGCGGTTGAAAGCGCTCAGGTAATTATTCTGCCCCTACCCGCTAGCATGGATGGGCAAAAAATCAATTCACCATACGGAAAAACAAAGGAAACCCTTGAAAAGCTTTCAGACTGCCTGGATAGAGACCAGTTTGTTTTTGCGGGAATGATGAGCAATGCCTGGAAGTCCAATTTTTTTAAAAAGGGAATTCAAGTTTATGATTATTTTGAAAGAGAAGAGCTTGCAGTCATGAATGCGATTCCGACATCTCAGGGAGTTATAAAAATTGCAATAGATAACCTTCCGATAACTCTGCACAATTCAAAGTGCCTGATAACAGGATACGGCAGAACTGCAAAGGTACTTGCGAAAATGCTGAGCGCAATGGGGGCATTGGTTACAATTTCTGCAAGAAAGTGCAGTGACCTTGCATGGGCAAATGCTGAGGGGTATCGTTCTGTTTATTTGAAGGATTTACATAATAACGACAATAATTTTGATATCCTTGTCAACACTGTGCCAACGCTTGTAGTTGACGAAAGAATCCTTGCTACTCTCAATCCGGATTGCCTGATTGTAGATATATCTTCTTCTCCTTACGGTATTGATTTTGAAGCAGCTGAAAGCCTGGGTTTAAAATTTATTATTGCCGGTTCGCTCCCCGGAAAGGTTGCGCCTAAAACATCCGGAGAAATTATTGGCGAAGCAATTATCAACACGATAAAGGAGGGAAGCGAATGAAAGGCATTACAGCGGGCTTTGCACTCTGCGGTTCGTTTTGCACATTTTCCAAGGCTATTGAACAAATCGAAGTTCTGGTAAATAAAGGGGTAAAGGTAACTCCAATAATGTCCGGCACGGCATACGAGACAGACACAAGGTTCGGCAAGGCTGAGGATTTTATAAGAAAAATAGAGGATATTTGCGGCAACAAGGTTTTAAGCACCCTGACGGGGGTTGAGCCTATCGGCCCGAAAAAGTATCTGGATATTCTAATAATTGAACCTTGCACCGGAAACACAATCGGCAAGCTCGCAAACGGGATAACCGATTCCTGCGTAACACTTGCCGCAAAAGCACATCTTAGGAATCACAGGCCGGTTTTAATAGGCGTTTCAACAAATGACGCGTTGGGAGCCTCTGCAGCTAATATAGGCAAATTATTGAATAGAAAATACTTATACTTTATTCCGATGCGGCAGGATGAACCCACAAATAAACCAAATTCAATAGTTGCGGATTTCACAAAAACCTACGACGCCATGCTTGCGGCTCTTGAATTTAAACAAATTCAACCCATAATGATATAGAAATAAATGCGGCTCAGCCCTAAAGGTTGAGCCGTTTTCGGTATTGAAATTATTTCGAACTGTGTTATAATCTTTAAGTAAGATTTTAATATTTTAAGTTGTATAATGCTATAAGGTTTGTCAAAAACTTAACCCGGAGGTCTGAATTGTGTCAGGTAAACTAATTGTTATTGAAGGTCTTGACGGCAGCGGAAAAAGCACACAGATTGAATTGCTCATGAGAAGACTTGAAAGCAACGGCATTAAAATTCGCCAGATTAAGCTGCCCGATTATGACAGCCCGTCAAGCTCATTAGTCAAGATGTACCTTGCCGGCAGTTTTGGGGACAAGCCAGGTGATGTCAATGCCTATGCAGCCTCAAGCTTTTATGCAGTTGACAGATACGCAAATTTTAAAAACAAATGGGCAGAGGATTATTATGACGGCAAATGTATTCTTTCAGACAGATATGCCACCTCAAACGCTTATCATCAGTCAATCAAGCTCCCTGAGGAAAAATGGGTGGAATACTTAAATTGGCTTGAAGATTTTGAGTATAATAAAATAGGAATTCCACGGCCGGATATCGTTTTTTATCTTGATATGCCCATTGAGATTTCTCAACGGCTGCTCAGCCGCAGGACCAGGGAGCTTAAAGTTGATAAGGATATTCATGAGGCCGATACGGATTACTTAAAAAAATGCCGCAAAGCCGCACTTTTTTCATGTGAGCATTACGGCTGGAAGTTAATTCCCTGTTCAAATAACGGCGAGCCGTTATCGGTACGGGAGATTAACGATTCTTTATTTTCAATGGTTATTAAGGAGATTAAATAGATGTTGGAATTTGTAAAGCCTAAGCTTACGGACAAGCAGTGGATAAATAAATACCTTTATGGAACTAAAAGATTCGGTTGCGAATATACATTTGGCAATATATATATGTGGAGTGCAGTGTACAAAACCAGGATTGCCGTTATCAGCGATATGTTTATATCCTGCACCTCCGATGAAGATGCCGATGTCTGCAGATTTTGTTTTCCTATAGGCGACGGTGACCTTAAAAATGCTGTCCTTGAACTCATTTCAAAAACTAAAGAGCAGCAGCATTCACTGGAGTTTTTTGGTCTAACTGCCGGGGACGTAATAAAAATGGAGAAGATATTACCAAACACCTTCTCTTATGAGCCATATCGTGACGGTTTTGATTATATTTAACTTTGTGATGATTTAATCAATCTTTCAGGCAAAAAATATCATTCAAAAAGGAACCATATATCAGCATTCAAAAAAGAAAATGAATGGTCTTACGAGCCTATTGATTCCGGCAATATTGACGAATGTAAAAGAATGAATAAAATTTGGCTTGAAAAAAACAGGGACAAAAATCCTGAAGCGATAGATAACGAATACCTTGCAATTAAGTCAGGTTTTGATTACTATAATGAGCTAGGTCTTACCGGTGCATTGTTAAGGGTTAACGGTGAGGTCATTGCTTTTACTATGGGCGAAAGGCTCAATGATGAAACCTTCTGCACTCATTTTGAAAAGGCCTACTCAGAAATTAGGGGTGCTTATCCCATGATAAACCGTGAGTTCGCATTCAACGCACTTAGCGAATATAAATACATCAACCGTGAAGAGGATACGGGCTCAGAGGGCTTGAGAAAAGCCAAGATGTCCTATTATCCTGAAATTCTACTCGAAAAATTCAGGGCAATTTACAGAGGGTAACTATGATTGAATTTTCATCAAAAAAGGATATAGACGATATTTTTGATTTATGGAGAATCTGTTTCGGTGATGAGGACGAATATATCCGTTTCTTTCTTGAAAACAGATTTAACCCCGAAAGAACTCTGATAAAAAGGGTTGGCGTCTCCATTGTTTCCATGCTGTTTTTGCTTGAGGGAAAAGTCTGCATTTCGGGTGAAAAATTCAGCTCTTATTATATTTATGCTGCCTGCACCCATCCCGATTTTCGGAAAAAAGGATATATGGAAAGCCTTATTAAATCAGCAAAGCGCTTTGCCGCTGAAACCGCTGTTGATTTTATTTCGCTTGTTCCTGCTTCTGAGAGCCATTTTTCATATCACGGAAGGGTCGGCTTTGTGCCTGCTTTTAAGAAAAAAGAAATCACTATCTGTAGAATGCAGCTTATGCTCATCGCATCACAAGGTGCAGAAAACGCATCATCAGATATTAAGGAAAAA
>JAAZFZ010000102.1 GCA_012511485.1 Clostridiales bacterium
AGCCTTGAATACACCTCTGCATTCTTGCTGCCGACAACAGTGACCGCAGCACTCTTGCCGTTATTGGACAAGGATATACCGGAAATATATTCGTTTGAACAGTTCCAAACAAAAACCTCTTGCTGATGCCTGTCAAAAACCGTAAGTGTGCTTGCGACCGAATCGGATTTTGTTGCAACGGCACAGTTGCCCTTTTTGCCGAGCGCAGCGTTAAGTATATCGTTTTCCATTGTTTTTTCAAAAAGGATTTTTGACGCCGTCTGCACCCTGAACCTGCCTGAACCCCTGTCAAAAACGATAGTACGCCCGTTTTTAACCTTGAGCGATGGGTCCGCATATGTATGCTGGGCGGTAAAAACCTTTTTTGCTGTTGAGTTGAATACTATGCTCGAATCGTTTGACAAAATAATCAGCTTTGAGCCGGAAATGCTGACATTTTTTACGGAATTCGATTCCATTTTGTAGGGGAAGCCATCACCGGGCGAAAACTGCTCCATAAAGCTGCCAAATCCGCTCGTAACATTAATGAAGGTCACGCTGCCGAAGGCTTTCATAACAAGGAAGGCAATGAGCAAAATCCCGAAAACAAGAAAACCGAGCTTTAACAATGCGGATATAAAGGGGCTTTTGCTTTTCTTTTTTGACTGTTTCTTTTTCTTACGGGCAGCACCTGCCTTTTGAGGCGTTTTTGAGTGTTTGAATTCAGCAGGGATTATTATTTCCTGCGTGATTTCTTTATTCTTCATATTCCTCACCCCAAATTTCTGATTTCTCTTTTGCGCCTGCCGATAAGTGTATCATTATATCACCGTTTACAGATAATAATTAACCTTGTTCAAATAAAGGCCGTGAGCCGGTGCTGTAATGCCCGCCCTGTTCCTGTCACAGGATTTTACAATATCGGGTATTTCCGTCGCCTCGATTTTCCCCTGAGCAACGCTTATTAAAGTGCCTGCCATAATACGCACCATATTATATAAAAATCCGTTTGCCTCAACCCTGAAAATTACCTCATCATTGATTCTGAAAACCTCAGAGCCTATAACGGTTCTGACGGTATCCTCAACAGCAGAGCCTGCGGATGAAAATCCGCAAAAATCATGCGTACCCAAAAAGCCTTTTGCCGCAACATCCAGCTGCTTTTCATTGAGTGGATAAGGGTAGTGAAGACACCTGTTTTCGCAAAATGGGTTTCTGATTTTGGTGTTTAAAATTTTATAAATATATTCCTTCGAAATGCAGGAGTACCTTGCATGAAATGAGGCAGGAACCTCTCTGCAGCCTGTTACAGCTATATTGAGGGGCAGGTTTGCATTCAGGGCGGCGACAAAGCTTTCGCTGGGAATTGAGCTTTCGGTTTTAATGTTGCAGCAAAACATATTTGCATGAACTCCCGAATCCGTCCTTGAACAGCCCGTCACATTCTCACGCGAACCGATAACCCTTTCAACCGCATCCTGAAAGGTTTGCTGGACGGTCACAGCGTTTTTCTGCACCTGCCACCCGTGGTAGGCAGTGCCGTCAAAGCAAAGCGTTAAAAGCAGATTTCTCATCAAATCACCGCTCTGATATTAAAATTCAAGATAAATATTCCCGCTGTCAGCAAAGCTATCACAGCAAAAGCCACGCCGTCCCTGTAGGTAAAGTGCATTTTTTTCATGCTTGTCCTTCCCTTTCCGCCGTTATAGCAACGGCACTCCATGGCATATGCAAGCTCATATGCCCTACGGAAAGCCGAAACGAAAAGCGGAATAAATATCGGAATTAGCGCCCTTGCCCTTTTGACAAGACCTCCGCTTTCAAGGTCAGCTCCTCTTGCCTTTTGAGCGCTCATAATCCTGTCTATCTCCTCAATAAGAGTCGGGATAAATCTGAGAGCGAGAGTCATCATCATTGCAAATGTATGAACATCCACATGAAGCCGCTTTAAAGGAGAAAGCAGGCTTTCAATTGCGTTTGTCAGGGAGGTCGGTGTAGTTGTATATGTCAAAAGCGAGGTGCCCGCAACAAGGCAAATAATTCTGACTGCCATAAATATTGCGGAGTACACGCCCTTGAGCGTTATTTCAAAAACCCAAAATTCATACAGGGTTTTTCCGCCTTTTGTATAAAAAAGATTCAGAAATGCCGTAAAAACAACTATAATAATTATCGGCTTCAGGCTTTTGAGAATTAGCTTAAAAGGAATTTTTGATATTGACAAAATGAAAACCGTGAAAGCGGCAACCAGCCCCAGCGAGAAAAAGTTTTTGCACAAAAAAATCAGAATAATGAAGAAAAGCGAAATCAAAATCTTCATTCTGGCGTCCATTTTGTGTATAAAGGATTTGCCGAAAAAGTATTGCCCTATAGTTATATCCCTTATCATTTCTGCACCCCCCTGCTTTTAAGAAGGCGTGCTATTTCGTTTCTGCCCTGTTCAACTGTAAAAACGCCGTCATTGACATCTATGCCGTGGCTGCGAAGCCCCATGAAAATGCGTGTAATCTGCGGAACATTGAGCCCCATTTCATAAAGCAGCGTTCCTTGAGAATACACCTGCTCAACACTGCCGCACATGGCAATCTGGGAATCATTCATCACAAGCACCTTTGTGGCAAGCCTTGCGACATCCTCCATGCTGTGCGAAACAAGAATAACGGTATTACCTGTCTGCCGGCGGTAATTGCCGATTAAATCGAGAACCATATCCCTGCCCCTGGGGTCAAGCCCGGAAGTCGGCTCGTCAAGAACGAGGACCTTAGGCTCCATTGCCATAACTCCCGCAATAGCAACACGCCTTTTTTCACCTCCCGAGAGGTCAAATGGTGACCTTTCGAGCATATCATCATCAACACCCACAAATGCGGCGGCTCTGCGGACTCTTATGCCCGTCTCATTTTCGTCAAGCCCCATGTTTTTTGGGCCGAAGGCTATATCTTTATACACAGATTCTTCAAAGAGCTGATATTCAGGGTATTGAAAGCACAACCCAACCTTAAACCGTGATTCCCTTGTTGCCTGCTTGCTCTCCCAAATATCCTTACCGTCAACAAAAACCCTGCCTGTCGAGGGCTTGAGCAAGCCGTTAAAGTGCTGGATAAGCGTACTTTTTCCTGAGCCTGTATGCCCGATTATGGCAAGAATCTCACCCTGCATAATTTCGATATTTATATTGTGAATGGCGGCAACCTCACTGGAAAGCCCTTCACTGTAAAGATGTGTCAGATTTTCAGTTCTGATTATAGGCTCTGAGCTCATCGGCTCACCTCCAATATGGCGAGCAGATCACTAATGCACTCGTCAACTGTCAGGGCTACCCTACCAAGGTTAAGTCCGTCCTCAATAAGCATTTGAGAAAGCTCCGCCGCCTGCGGAACATCCAGACCCGCGGCTCTAATCTTTTCGCTTTGTGCAAAAACCTCGTGCGGTGTGCCGTCAAGCATGATTTCACCGTCGTTCATAGCCAATACCCTGTCTGCCTCGACAGCCTCATCCATAAAATGAGTAATATAAAGGACGGTTATGCCCTTCTCCCTGTTAAGGGTTCGGATGGTATTCATAACCTCCCTGCGCCCTCTAGGGTCAAGCATGGCGGTTGATTCATCGAGCACTATACATTCCGTCTGCATAGCTAATATGCCTGCAATCGCAACACGCTGCTTCTGCCCGCCGGAAAGCTTGTAGGGCTCTTTCTCCCTGTATTCATACATACCGACTGTTTTAAGTGCTTCATCGACACGGTGCCTGATTTCAGCCGGCTCAACGCCGAGGTTTTCCGGTCCGAAGGCGACATCGTCCTCAACAATTGTTGCGACTATCTGATTGTCGGGGTTCTGAAAAACCATGCCCACAGTGCGGCGAATGTCAAAGGTCAGACTTTCGTCTTTTGTGTTCATGCCGTTAATGAGAACTTCTCCTTTTTCGGGTAAAAGTATGGCATTTGTAAGCTTCGCCACTGTAGATTTACCTGAGCCGTTATGACCCAAAATAGCAATGAATTCGCCCTTGCGCACAGAAAAGGTGATATCCTTGACTGCCTGCGAAGGGGTTTGCTCCTCATTGTCATAGCTAAAGCTGACATTTTTAAATTCGATAAGAGTTTCTTTCATTTTACATTCCTTTTTCCCAAAGAGCACTGGCACCGCACGGAAGAACCATTCCCGAGACGGTTACGGGTATTCCTATTTCGTCACTTCTGACATCCCCTCCAAAGCGGGGCATGACAAGAGAACCGAGAATATACTGCATGACGGAGGGTGACAGACCGGTTGTATATGAATTGATAAGGAACATAAGTGCATCCTTACTGAGGACCTCAGTGCAAAGCTCAACAAGCCTGTAAATCTCGTTCTCCAGCTTCCAAACCTCGCCTCCGGGGCCTCTGCCGTATGAAGGCGGGTCCATAATTATTATGTCATACTTGTTCTCTCTGCGTATTTCGCGCTCAACGAACTTGACACAGTCGTCAACAATCCATCTCACAGGGCTTGATACAACTCCTGAAAGTGTGGCATTCTCCCTTGCCCAGGTGACTATGCCCCTTGCGGCATCGACATGAACTACCTGTGCGCCTGCCTTGAGGCAGGCAACCGTAGCTCCTCCAGTATATGCAAAGAGGTTGAGAACCTTAACGGGTCTGCCCGCCTTTTTTATAATTTCTCTCAGATAGTCCCAGTTCACTGCCTGCTCAGGAAAAAGCCCCGTGTGCTTGAAGCCGGTTGTTTTTATATTAAAGGTCAAATCCTTATAATCTATCTTCCACATATCGGGCATTGAACGCCGGACAACCCATTTGCCGCCTCCGGTTGAAGAGCGGTTGTATCTGGCATCAGCCTTCAACCAGAGCGGGTGAGTTTTTTCGCTCTTCCAAATCACCTGAGGGTCCGGACGAATAAGAATAACCTTTCCCCACCGCTCAAGGCGTTCACCGCCCGAGCAGTCAAGAAGCTCATAATCCTTCCAATCCCCGGCAACTCTCATTCCCACACTCCTACTATATAAGCTTTTCTCTGATAACCTCTGCAATATCATTGCCGAGCTTTGTTATCTGAGCCTTATCCTTGCCCTCAAGCATAACCCTAACCAGAGGCTCAGTACCTGAAACGCGCACCAGCACCCTTCCATCATTGCCTAGCTCAGCCTCCGCCCTCTCGATAGCCTGTTTAACCTCAGGGTCGCTTGAGAAACGAACCTTGCCGATTTTAGAAACCTTGACATTTATCATTATCTGCGGGAATACCTCCATACAGGTTGCAAGCTCTTGAAGGCTTTTGCCTGTGCGCTTAATGACCTGCAGGAGCTGAATAGCCGTCAACTGACCGTCACCCGTTGAGGCATAATCGAGGAAAATAACATGGCCGGACTGTTCGCCGCCGATTTTGTATCCGTTTTCAACCATGGTCTCAAGGACATACCTGTCGCCAACCTTGGTCGTGACATATTTTATGCAGTTCTCGCCGCAGAACTTATAGAATCCCATGTTGCTCATAACGGTGACAACAGCGGTGTCATGAGTGAGTCTGCCTGTTTGCTTCATATCCTTTGCGCAGATTGAAATAATTTTATCACCGTCAACTATGTTGCCCTTTGAATCCACGGCAAGCACCCTGTCGGCATCGCCGTCAAAAGCAAAGCCTACATCGAGCTTGTTGTCAACAACATACTTCTGCAATTGCTCCATATGGGTTGAGCCGCATTCTCTGTTTATATTGACTCCGTCCGGCTGTGCATTGATTATCATGCACTCTGCGCCCAGGCGCATAAAAAGCTCGGGGGCAGTTATAGAGGATGAGCCGTGTGCACAGTCAAGAGCTATCCTAATGCCCGAAAAATCCAAATCTGTTGTTGAGGTAAGATGTTCAATGTAGTCGAATATGGGCATCTCGGATGTTGTTATTCTGCCTACCTTACCGCCGATTTTGACGGGAGGAATAGCGGTTTCTTCAAGTATGATTTCCTCAATTTTTTCTTCGAGCGCATCGGGCAGCTTATACC
>JAAZFZ010000103.1 GCA_012511485.1 Clostridiales bacterium
ACACGGGCAGTCGGCGCAGAGAGCTTTTTGAGCGCATCAATAGCATGTTGCGCCCTGCTCTCCTGAACCACGCCTATTATTGCATTTACCACTACTATGAGAAGTATAATAATCGGGTCAATATAATCTCCGCTTCCCTCCCAGAGTGCAGTAAAAAAGGAAATTCCGGAGGCTATGAGCAATACTATTACCATGAAATTCGCAAATTGGGAGAAAAATCGCATAATAAGGCCTTTTTGTTTTTTCTCAATAAGCTTATTCTCACCGTCACTGTTGAGTTTTGCTTTTGCATGAGTCGAGGATAACCCTGTCTGCGGGTTTGTGTTTAGCTTTTTAATGACCTGCATTGCCGTATTTGAGTGCCAATTCATTTTTTCACCCCGATATTTAAACAAGATTGAATACTAACATTTATACTCAAAAGGGATGAAAAATAGTATTGGAGAATATATTACAGGGAGAAAAATAAATATATTGACATTTTTTGTCTAAAAGTTGTATAATATATATATGTTTATATTTTGGGTGGGCAGTTTATGATTACACAAGCATTAAGAAAATTAAGATTATTAAACAATTATACACAAAAACAGGTAGCGGAGGTTTTAAATATCGACCGCTCTACATATGCCTATTATGAGAGCGGCAAAACAAAACCGGACCTTGCCCAGCTAGCAAAGCTTGCAAGGCTTTACAGTGTGTCAATAGACCATATATTAGGCATATCCGCCGATGCAGATATGCTTTATGACAGCAATAACAAAAGCCCCTATTATTTTGAAAATGCTGCAAAAAAGCTTGCCGCTCTGAGTGACGATGAAAAAAGGCTGGTGCTTCTCTACCGTTCCTGTGAGGATAAAAATGCTGTGCTTGACATTGTCAGAAAGCATGCAATTAACGAAAGTGAAAGTGATAGATAATAAACCAAATATACTTTAAGGCATCGGTAATCCGGTGTTTTTTTGTATTCCTCACCAAAAACTCCGCCCCTTTTTCAGCACAATTATCGCTTGACTTCATATCCCCCTTTCTATATAATGTTATATACATTCGACATATACACAAGATGTAGTGCAATTTTTTTGGGGGCAATTAAAATGATAGAAACAATAATTAAGAGGGACGGCAGAGAAGTCGATTTTTCTGTTGATAAGATAGCCGCTGCGATTTTCAAGGCGGCACAGGCTCTGGGCGGCAGAGATTATGAGAAATCAATGAGCCTTGCAAACAAAGTGGTTACAGCTCTCGAGGAGGAGGGCCTTTATAAACCTACCGTTGAGCAGGTTCAGGATATGGTTGAAAAGGTGCTTGTTAAAAACGGACATGCCAGAACGGCAAAGCTATATATACTATACCGTGCTGAGCGCTCATGGTCCCGTGAAAAAAACACAAGACTTATGAGGATTTATGAAGGCCTGACATTCAAGGACGCCAAGGACAATGACATCAAGCGTGAAAATGCCAATATTGACGGCGACACTTCGATGGGCACAATGCTCAAATACGGCTCGGAGGGAGCAAAGCAGTTCAACGAGCTTTTTGTGCTTAAGCCGGAGCATTCAAAGGCTCACCGTGAGGGTGATATCCATATACATGACCTTGATTTTCTCACTCTTACCACAACCTGCTGCCAGATTGATATTATTAAGCTATTTGACGGCGGCTTTTCGACAGGGCATGGCTATCTCAGGGAGCCTAATGACATTTCGAGCTATTCCGCACTTGCCTGCATTGCTATCCAGGCAAATCAAAACGACCAGCATGGCGGCCAGAGCATCCCGAATTTTGATTACGGTATGGCAAAGGGTGTTGCAAAAACCTATAAAAAGGCATATGTGAAAAATGTCGGCAGGGCGCTTGAGCTGCTTTGCGATATTCCCGAGGGCGACAATGCCGCAAACGATATTTTGCAAAAAGTCAGCAGTCAATTCGGTGTTATACCTGCACTTTCAAACGATAACGAGTATCAGAAGCATGAAGCGATGGTACTCGAAAGCGATTATAAACTGGATAACGAAACCATTTCAAAGGTTCAGTCCTTCGCACTCAAACGTGCTGTCAAGGAAACCGACAGGGCAACATACCAGGCAATGGAGGCACTTGTTCATAACCTTAACAC
>JAAZFZ010000010.1 GCA_012511485.1 Clostridiales bacterium
AGTCAGGCCTATGAGAGTTTCGCTCAGGCCCATGCTTTGTGCAATGTGAGTGCTTGAACTCACGGTGAGCCTACCGCCGATAAAAAGCCCGGCAAGCGCCAATATTGAAATCACCCAGAGCTTTGCAATTTTCACATTGCCCTCTTTTTCGATGACCTCCTGCGTGAGCATATTGCCATCGGCATCGGTGTCAATGTCGCCCTGCGCATCAATTTGTATTTTCATTGACTTTTTTGAATCCTTGATAACATACAGCATGAATCCTATAAAGCAGATAACCAGCACAATGCCGTCGATACGCGAGAGAACCCCGTTTGAAAAGAGCATAACAGCCAGCAGAATCTGAACGCCGAGCAATAAAGGTATTTCCCGCCTTACTACCGAATCCTTCACCTTTAATGACATAATAATTGCAGATATTCCGACTATCATTGCAGTGTTTGAGAATGAACTGCCAATAATGTTGCCGAGCGAAAGCTCGTTGGTTTTGGTAATACCCGAAACAATACCAACAGCAAGCTCCGGAGCGCTTGTCCCGAATGCGATTACAGTAATGCCTATAATAAAGGTGGACACCCCGTAACGCCTTGCGATTTTTGAAGAAGAATCAATCAAAACATCCGCACTTAAAATAATCATTGCCAGACCGAGAATTAACAGAAAAAATTGCACCTAACCATCCTCTCAAACTTGAGATATTTTTATATATTTCTTTTTTTAATGTATTACTCATAAATACCATATGCATTTTTAACATCCTGAATAAAGATAATTCCATTGCCAGGCTTGTCAACCTCTAGCTTTTGCCGAATAGATGTTACAATGGCCTGAGTAACCTCTTCCTTTGAGATAATCATAACCATTTCTTTTTCGGGCTCGATATCCATGTTAAATAATTTAGAGGTTTCATGTATCCCCGAACCTCTTGCATTAACTATTGTTCCCCCCTTTGAACCGGCCGCCTCTGCCGCTTCAATTACTTCCTCTGCCATACCTCTGTTAACAATTGTTATAATAATCTGATACATCGGCTTATCAACACCTCTTTCTTGAGCATTTTCTTCAAACTTTTGATGCTTGGAGCCTATTATGTCACATATACCCGTGGTAAAGACAATCCCGTGATTCGCTTTTTCAAAATGGAATTCCTTGTTGAGCTCGACTAATGCATCATGTGCGGTATGGCTATCCGTTCCCATCAAAACTATTTCCTTCCTTTCATCGTATAAGGATAAGAATTTTAGAAGGGAATTGTTTACGGTTCCTCTCCCAAAGAAAATTGTTCCGCCGGAAATGCCATGCTCCTTTGCCTTGTGCAATATTTTGCTGGCTATTCCGTAATTAACAACCACATAAATCAATTCAAAGCCCGGTGTGCCGTCAAAACTAGCCATTGCTCTTTTCATCTCCTTTTGTTTTTGACTTAATTGCAAACACTAATCCTAAAGCTTCCAGGGTTATTATGGGCATTGTTGCAACCATAGCAATCATTCCAAAGCCTTCAACCATCACATCCGCCCCCTCAAAGGCATGTGCTGCACCTTGTATAAATGCCAGAATAAATGTGGCGGTCACAGGACCGGTTGCTACCCCGCCTGCATCAAAAGCAATTCCCACAAACAACTTTGGTACAAAAAACATCATTAACAGGCAAATGGCATAGCCGGGGAGCAGATAATGCCACAATTGTATTGCCGGCACCAGAATGCGGATAACCGACAAGGCTACGGCCAAGCCGACCCCGATTGCCAGCGAAACTAAAACGGCTTTTCGCTTTACATAGCCGCTTGTGACGTCCTCAATGCTGTGAGTCAGAACATATACAGCGGGTTCTGCCAAAATAGTTACAACTCCGAGAATAAAACCGATAATTATAATATATGCCTTATTATTCATTAATGCTAAATTTTTGCCGATGCCGGTTCCGACATTCATAAACCCTGCATTTACGCCTATCAGAAACAGAAGCAGACCTACAAAGGCAAACGCAAAGCCCGTGAGCAGCTTCCTTAACTCTTTTTTCTTGAGTTTAAATGAGACTATCTGCAGCACCAGCAAAATTAAAATTAACGGTACAATGGCAAAAAGACTCTCTTTTAAGTATTCGGGGATTCTATCAATGAACGGCCTGATTATGGAACCAGACTCGGCAGCTCTCGAATCAAGTGCAGGGGAGAACTCTTTGTTTTTATAAAATATATCTAAAATCAGCACTGATAAAACTGCACCGGTTGATGCAATGGCAACTAATCCAAAGCTATCTTTTTCCGATGCCTTGCTGTCTTTTTTCAGCTTGGAAATACCAACAGACAGGGCAAGAATAAACGGCACTGCCAATATCCCCGTTGTTGCACCGGAGGCATCAAAGGCTATTGCCAAAAACTCACGGGAAGCGAAAACAGCAAATCCTAAAATAATCAGATAAATAACAAAAAGGACTCTATATAACGGAACATTGTAGAAAACTCTTAAAAAGCCCAGAGATAACATAATTGCTAATCCAACTGAAACGATAACAATTATTTTAATCCCCGATATTTCGCCGGAAGTAACCAGATTGACCTGATTTGCCAAAACCAGCAAGCCCGGCTCTGCTACCGATATAAAAAACCCGAGTATCAAGCCCGCAATTAAAACGATCCATAGCTTGTTTGTTTTGGCTAGTGAGGTCCCTGTCAAATACCCAAGCGGGGTGATTCCTATTTCTACACCCAGCAAAAATATGGTTAACCCCAATATCACAAACAAAGAGCCGATTAGAAACTTGATAATCAAAGGTGTTTCAAGCGGGGAAATGGTAAAATGAAGTATTAATACCAACACTGTAATCGGGAGAACCGAAAACAGAACTTCTTTTATTTTTGTAACAATCACATTCAAAGCAGTCGCCCTCCTTTAAGTTGTTTTGTTTATTGATATAAGCATCTCTCCTTTAAAAGCAATTTTTTACTAATCACTTATTGCCTTATATCGCTTTTCTGAAGTATTATGATTTCTTTTAAAGTAAAACACATAGCTGTAATAATCCTTGAATCGGTTATACATTTCTGCCTCAATTTTGCCGGCGATAATCTATTATTAGGTCCGGTAATTCCATATATTCCTCCTGTTATTATCTTCTGTAATCCTTTCTGATAAAGGGCGGCTCAATGCATTCTGAAATGAGGAGCTTGTATTTATGCGGATGTCGGTATGCGTTGCCATGTGCTTCGAGTTTTCTATATTTCCTGATTTCCTCAACAGGAAAGTCGGCTATATAAATCCCTTCCCGTTCCCCCGCTTGAATGATAAGCGTATCTCTTGAATCGGGTTCGCAGGGGCTGTATGCAATCCCGTCAAAAGCAGTGGAATGACCGTTGCAGTCAGGCTTGCCCTTAGGATAATTGACGGTTGCAATGCCAACCATATTTTCAAAGGCTCTTGCCCTGAGCTGAGATATTCGGTTAATCTCCATAGGGCAAGCGTTTGGAACTAAAATAATTTCTGCACCCTTTAACATAAGAATTCTCGCACTTTCGGGAAATTCCCTGTCATAGCAAATCATTGCTCCTATTTTTATATTACCCTGACTGGTGTTTAAATCAGCGACGAAAAAATCATCGCCTGCCGTCAAGTTGCGCTCAACGTCAAAATCACAGGTATGTACCTTCGCATATGTAAGCACCCTGCAGCCGAAACGGTCAAAAAGGCAAAAAGTGTTCCTCGGGGATGGGTTATATTTCTCAAGAAAGGTCATTCCCACAGCTATATTAAGCTCCTTAGCAAGTTTGCCAAATGACTCAACAAATATACTGTCGGCAGCTATGGCTTTGCCCTTCAATTCAGAAATATCCTCGGGAATACTATAGCCGACACTCCACATTTCCGGAAACAATGCAATATCCGCACCCATTTGCTTTGATTTTCTGCAATATTCCAATCCCTTCCTAAGGTTGCCCTCCAGGTTATCCTCAGGCATTAGCTGCAATAATGCCACCTTCAGACTATTCACGGACCATCCTCCCCCTTTATTTGCAGCGGTTTTGCATAAATACTATTCTGCCTCATGGCGGCTGTGCCGCTCAATTTTTGAAACCTCTGCACCATAGTTTATCATATTATACCGCTAAAGGCAATGTATTGGCCGCCCAACCCACCACGAAAAGCAAGGCACTCTACTAAAAAGCTGATGTAGGGCGCCTTGTTTTTTTCGGTATTACGAAGCTTATCCGGGAAATATACTTTTCTTTGCCGCTTTTTTGGTGCTTTATACCTTTAACAAATCCCAATGTTTTTTTATATGCTTCTCAATGTTCCCGATTGTTTTTTTATCCAGAAAATGCTCAATTTTTTCAACCTGCTCTGTTTCGTTTTCCGAATTATTCACCAGGCATAAAAACTCGTTCAACACGGCATGCCTGTATAATAAATACTCACCCACAGCCTCCCCCTCAGCGGTAGTCTTTATGTAGCCATACCTTTCAAATGTAACAAGACCCAGATATTTCAGATTACCAACCATCTTTGAAGCAGACGACGGCTTTACATGGAGCCTTTGTGCAAGCTCATTTATTCTGACAACCTCTTGCTTTTTTTGCATTCGGCATATCATTTCAAGATAATCCTCCATTGATGAAGTCATTTGAGCGTTTTTATTGAGCTGATATCCCTTCAATGTATAGAAATTTGAATTATTATCCATATTTATTTCCTTTCTTCAAAGAGCTTGTAACACATTTTTTGCTCCTCCATATAATAGCAGCAGGAAACTAAGTTTCCCTATCCTAATTTATTACGAGGTGTCATGCTTTATGCATAAAATAAGCTCATTAAAGGATTTGACTCGAGGTCAAACGGCAACGGTCAAATCGCTATTGTCTACCGGCAGCATAAGAAGAAGGCTGCAGGATATCGGCCTTATTGAAGGAACACAAGTAGAATGTCTGCAAAAAAGCCCGGCGGGGGACCCTGTCGCCTACTTAATAAGAGGTGCCGTTATAGCCCTCAGGTCAGAGGATTCTTCTAATGTTCTGATAAACCGGATTGGTGTTTGAGGTGTTATTATGGGGCTGACAAATGACTCAACGGGGATAAAGGCTGTTGATTCGGGGCTGATTATTAAAAAGATGTCGCCTGATGATAAGGTTATCGCCGTGGCCGGAAACCCGAATGTTGGTAAAAGCACGGTTTTCAATAATTTAACGGGACTTAATCAACATACCGGTAACTGGCCGGGGAAAACTGTCACAAATGCTCAAGGTTACTGCCATTACGGGGGTTCGACTTATGTTCTGGTCGATATTCCCGGTACATATTCACTGATGGCTCACTCGGCAGAGGAGGAGGTCGCGCGCAACTTTATTTGCTTTGGTGAGCCCGATGCTGTTATTGTCGTGTGCGACGCTACCTGTCTGGAGCGCAATTTCAACCTTGTGCTTCAGACATTGGAAATCACCGAGAAGGTGGTTGTATGTGTAAATCTCATGGATGAGGCAAAAAAGAAAAACATAAAAATTGACTTTAATGCACTATCTGATAAGCTCGGTGTTCCTGTAATAGGAACAACCGCAAGAAAGAAAAAAAGCCTGGATAATCTGATGCAGGGAGTTGAGCAGCTTCTATCCGAACCTAAAGAAAAAGCCCCTTATAAAATAGAATACCATCAACCGATTGAAGACGCTATTGCTATTGTGGAAGCGGCAATAAAACAAAGGGCGATAAAAATCAATTCCCGCTGGCTGAGCCTGAAATTATTGGCCTATGATAAAACGCTCATGACCGCCCTCAACGAATACCTCGGATATGATTTGCTTGAGGATGAAGAAATAAAGCAAGCCTTAATGCAGGCACACGGGTTAATAAGGGCTAACGGCATTTCCAAAGAGGCTCTTTATGATAATATTGTTTCCTGCGTTGTGAGGACTGCGGAGCATATCTGCTCTGATACGGTGCATTTTGAAAAAATCAATTATAACGCAAGGGACAGAAAAATCGACAAAATACTGACAAATAAAATTACCGGATTCCCGATAATGTTCGCTTTGTTATTGGGTATCTTTTGGCTCACAATAACAGGCGCAAATTACCCCTCCGCCTTGCTGTCGGACGGTCTTTTCTGGCTTCAAGACAGAATATCCGATGCTTTCCTCTACTGTGGTGCGCCCAAATGGCTGCACGGGATGCTTGTCCTTGGTGTTTTTAGGGTGCTGGCATGGGTTGTTTCGGTAATGCTGCCGCCAATGGCAATATTCTTTCCCCTGTTTACCTTGCTTGAGGATTTAGGCTATCTGCCCCGTGTGGCTTTTAATCTGGATAAGTATTTTAAAAAATGCTGCGCCTGCGGGAAACAGGCGCTAACGATGTGCATGGGATTCGGCTGCAATGCTGCCGGCATTATCGGGTGCAGGATTATCGACTCGCCCCGTGAACGGCTCATAGCAATTATTACAAATAATTTTGTGCCCTGTAACGGCCGTTTTCCGACATTAATCGCAATTCTAACCATGTTTTTTGTTGGTGCTGCCGCCGGACCTTTTTCATCGGTATTATCGGCATTTTTGCTGACCTGCATCATAATTCTGGGCATTTTTATGACTTTTTTAATCTCAAAAATATTGTCAAAAACAATTCTAAAAGGAGTTGCCTCCTCCTTCACGCTGGAGCTTCCGCCATACCGTAAGCCTCAAGTCGGGAGGGTTATTGTTCGTTCCATCTTTGACAGAACACTTTTTGTGCTGGGCAGGGCGGTGGTCGTGGCAGCTCCTGCAGGCCTCATTATATGGCTAATGGCAAATATATCTATAGGAAGCATGACATTGCTTGCCCACTGCTCAGGCTTTTTAGATCCGTTTGCCAAATTGCTTGGGATGGACGGAGTTATACTGCTGGCCTTTATTCTGGGATTTCCCGCTAACGAAATCGTAGTTCCAATTATCATAATGGCCTATATGGCAGCAGGCAGCATTATTGAGCTTGATAGCCTGTGGGATTTAAAGCAGCTGTTGGTTGACAACGGGTGGACATGGATTACAGCAATCAGCACCATGCTTTTCTCACTGATGCACTGGCCTTGCTCAACAACCTGCCTCACAATTAAGAAGGAAACACAAAGCTTGAAATGGACAGCAATTTCCTTCCTCGTCCCGACTGCTGTGGGGATTATTGTTTGCTTTGCGTTTTCAAATATAGCAAGGCTGTTTGTATAAAAGCAGGGCAGTTTGTGTGCCCATATTGACAATGCTCCCGTTATACGGTTCACCGTCAAGTTAGGCACTCTGTGAATTGCGCAGAGTGCCTTGTTTTTGACAACACAAACACTTTACAAAACACATTTGAACTGCCTGTACATTAATATCCGGCTCACCACTTTGGGCTCGACTCTAATCTTACTTTTCATCCAATAAAGCATAACAGGTTTAAAACTATTCTCTTATTTCTTTTGCCTTCTTTAAGCTGATTTTTGTAATAGCAGGTCCAATCAATTCATATATCATGGTAGCGCATAGTATGACTGCACGAATTGTTTTTCCATGTTCAGGTAGAGCGTTTGAGGCTATTAGAGATAAGCCTATCGCCACACCCGCCTGAGGCAATAAAGTAAAACCTATATATTTTTTTACGGTTTTCGGAGCCTTCACCAAATATGCTCCCAACGAAGCACCTGCAACTTTTCCAGCTACCCTTATAATAATATATAATAATCCTATAACTCCAATCTTAGGTATAATTGAAATGTCCAGTTGAGCACCCGAAATAACAAAGAACATCAAAAATATTGGGGGAGTAATACTGTC
>JAAZFZ010000104.1 GCA_012511485.1 Clostridiales bacterium
GCGTAGACGCTGACCTTTTTGCGGTTTTTGTCAAGACGCTCGAATTTAACCTTTCCGTCAATGAGGGCAAAAAGGGTATCGTCAGAGCCCTTGCCGACATTTTTGCCGGGATGAAGGTGAGTGCCGCGCTGCCTTGCAAGTATGTTGCCTGCAAGCACAAACTGACCGTCGGCTCTTTTGACACCGAGCCTCTTAGACTCTGAGTCACGGCCGTTACGGGTTGAACCCATACCTTTTTTATGAGCAAAGCGTTGAATGTTAATTCTAAGCATTATTAGTACCTCCGTATCTTATTCTTACATTTGCTGAAAAATCTTTAGCGATGCATCTGAGGTGAAGCCTTAAGCCCTTTAGAACGACCTGAGCCTCCTGTTCCCTGCCTTCAGGGATAAGCACCTTTAAAAACCCGTCATCGCTTTGGGATATTTCGGCGTTAATGCCGATTATTTGAGTAATGGTGTTGGCAGTCATTTCAGCCGCAGACGAAACCGCAGCGCAGACAATATCTCTACCGTATGGAGCATAGCCTGAATGGCCGCTCAGTTCATAGCCGTTTATTTGCCCGTTGTGAACAAAAAACTTAATATTAATCATTGCTTTAAGCCTGAATGCCTGTGATTTCAACCTTTGTATAAGGCTGTCTGTGACCCATTTTGCGTTTTTGGTTCTTTTTAGGCTTGTAGGTGAAAACGACTATTTTCTTTGCCTTACCGTTTTTCAACACCTTTGCTGCAACACTTGCGTGCTCAACATACGGTGCTCCGACGGAGATACCGTCATCCTTGCCGACTGCGATAACCTTATCAAAGGTTACTTCGCTGCCCTCTTCGGCATCAAGCTTTTCGATAAAAACGGTATTACCCTCTTCTACCTTATACTGCTTTCCGCCGGTTTCGATGATTGCGTACATTTATTATACCTGCCTCTTATAAGACTCGCTACTATTGGGCGTGAATGCTCAACTTTCGGTGCTTTCGGCACCGCCCAAAATATGCGGCATATGGGATTATAGCACAGAGGTACAACAGTTGTCAAATACTTTTTTATTCTCCGCTCTGAGGCTTATCCTGATTTTCCTGAACAGGCGGCTGGTTGAACTGCGCACCGCCGTTTTGATTGAACTGGCCGGTGTACTGCCCGTTATGCGGGGGATTACGGTTGTAGTTCTGATTATAGCCGCCCTCATAGCGACCTGTCTGCGGATTATACCAGTTGCCCTGATTGTTGAAGCCCTGCGATGCTCCGTCCACCGGTGCCTTTGGAATAATCAGCAAGCAGGCAATATAAATAATCAGCCCCGGGAAACCCGCAAGCACAATACTGAGAATAACAAACAAAACCCTGAGGATAGTTGCGTCAACATTCATGTATTCGGCAAATCCACCAAAAACTCCGCCAATCATTCTGTCACTATTGCTTCTATAGACTTTTTTCATATCATAACCTTCCCTCCGAAATTTAATGACATTGTATCACGAATTTATGAATTGTTTTTTACAATACTATAAATTGTTTTGGATAATTGCGGCAGTTACGGTGTTTCTCAGAAGCATGGCAATTGTAGTCGGCCCTACTCCGCCGGGTACGGGAGTAATCTTTGAGGCCTTTGGCTCTACCTGAGCAAAATCCACATCGCCGCAAAGCCTGTTGTTTTCGTCACGGTTAATGCCTGCGTCAATAACAACAGCGCCCTGTTTGACCATATTGCCTTTTATCATCTTAGGTTTGCCCACGGCAACAACAAGGATATCGGCCTGTTTGGTTATTTCCTGCAGGTTTTTGGTTTTTGAATGGCAGATAGTTACCGTCCCGTTGGCTTTAAGCAGCAGCATTGCCATGGGTTTGCCGACTATGTTGCTTCTCCCCACAACAACACAGTGCTTGCCGCATACATCTATACCCTCGCTTTTTAGCATCTCCATAATACCTGCCGGGGTACACGCAAGGAATTTAAAATCACCAATCATTATATGACCGACATTTGAAGGGTGAAACGCATCAACATCCTTTTGTGTTAATATCGTCTCGATTACAGGCTCTTCGTCAAGGTGTTTGGGTAGTGGCAGCTGGCAGAGTATGCCGTTGATATCGCTCCTTGCATTTAGCTCGTCAATGAGCCGCATTAGCTCCTGCTGAGTTGTATCCTCCGGCAAAGCAAATTCGTGGGAAAGGATTCCTACCTTTTCGCAAGCCCTTTTTTTGTTGTTAACATATGTTCTGGATGCCGGGTTATCCCCGACAATTATCACGGCAAGAGAAACACTGATGCCCTTCTCGTTGAGCTTTTTCACATCGACTGCAACTGAGCTTAGAATTTCTTCGGACAGCTTTTTCCCGTCAATCAGCTTTGCCATTCTTCTCCTCCTCATTTTCCTCGTTCGCTTCATGCATCTTGTCGGAGCTTTCGGTGTTTTCTGAGCTTTCAGAGCTTTCGGGCTCTGCTTTTTGCTTCAGCTCAATCTCGGGTTCTGTCAAATCTGTTGCTTTACCCTCGCCGACAAGTAAATCAGTTTTAAGAGCTTCATCCTTTTCCATTTCATTATCCAGCACAGCCTCCTGTTCCTGCTCATCGGGGAAATAATCCACACCTTCAATTGGCTGTGGATTCTTCTTATATTTCCTGAGCAGAGCCATGAGCAGCACTGCGCTTACTAACAAAATCAATGCCGAAAGAAGCTGCGAAACCCTGATTGTGCTGTTACCTATATAAAGGCTGTCAGTCCTAAAGCCTTCAATAATCATTCTGCCAAGGCCGTACCAGATGCCGTAGCAGAGGAAAATCTGACCGCTGAACTTGCGGTATTTTTTACAAATAATGTATAAGAGTAAAAATCCGACAAGGCACCAGAGTGATTCATAAAGGAAGGTCGGGTGAACATATGCCTTGTTAAGGAATGTCCCTGCATTAACTGTAAAACCTCGCTGTGCAAAATCAGCCTGATGGTCTGCTATATATTCCGCAACCTTGGGGCTCCACATTCCCCAGGGCAGGTTTGTGTTTGTGCCGAATGCCTCCTGGTTTGTGAAATTGCCCCAGCGACCTATCCCCTGCCCGATAAGGAAACCCATTGCCGCAAGGTCAAGAAGGTTAAAAAAATTGAGCTTTCTTATCCTGCAAACGATATAGGCGGCGATAATCCCGCCAATGAGCCCGCCGTAGATTGCAAGCCCACCCTCCCAAATTCTGAATATCTCCAGGGGATGAGCGCTGTAATACCTCCACTCAAAAATGCAGTAGTAAAGCCTTGCGCCGACAATTGCAAAAATAGTGCCGTAAATGAGTACGTCAATCATTTTGTCTAGGTTCATCTTCCACTTATATGCCATTCTGCCGCCAAAAAGAACCGCAAGCAAAAAGCCGAAGGCAATAATAACGCCATACCATCTGATTGTTAAATGCATACCGAAAATATTAAAATCCGCAAGGACGGAATTAACCGTAATCCCATCCTCAAGTGCCTTGAAAAAAACTACAGTACGCTCCATTTTATACCTCCTGTATTGGCCTTATAATTGATAAAGCCGAGTATTTTTCCTTCAACAACTTTTTAAGCCTTGCATCGACATCATCAACCGTCAGGTTCTTGCACACCTCGATATCATCAAAAAGCCCGTTGCCGTTGAAATGAGTTTCAATGATGTTGTTTGCAATATTGTCAACATCATTATACATCATTATCATTCTGCCGTACAGCTCACGCCTGGATTTTTCAAATTCGCTCTGAGTAATTCCTACGGTATTCAGACGTGCGATTTCATCATTAATTGCCTGCGCCGCCTTTTCCGGCTCCTTAGATTCGCCGCCGAAAAATGCTGCCGAATAACCAAAGCCGTCAAAATACTCATGTGAAAAGGTGGTGTTGATAAGGCCGCTATCCATCATTCTTTTGTATAAAGGCGAGGCCTTGCCACCGACAATGTCAAGAAGTATCCGCGCGCTCAGCCTTTCTTTTAAGCTTCTCTCCGGCGTGGCTATATCCTCCTTGAAGCCGAGAAGAAATTGAGAAGCATTCACTTCAAGCCTCTCCTCGGTATAGCTCTTTATCGGCTCGGGCGATTCAATAATAAATTCCCTGACCGCTTTTTCGCCTTCAGTTGGCTTGAGCA
>JAAZFZ010000105.1 GCA_012511485.1 Clostridiales bacterium
GTCATATACTCTTGAGGCATAAGGTATTCTCCTCCCTGGGACAAACTCCTTTTTTTGATTGTGATACTCTTTGCAGTAGCTTTCAACAAGCCCGAGTATCTTCTGCCTTAAAGCCTGCTCGTTTTTATCGGCCATTAAACCACCTTCACTGATAAAAAGTCTTTAATTTGCCTGTCTATGGCTTCGGGTATGCCTGCATCGTTTAAATATACCTTAGTCCATTCAATTGTTTTTTCAATTGCCTGCTCCACATTCCAGCGTGGTGCCCAGCCCATGACAGACTTGAGCTTTGAACAGTCGAGCTTTAAAAAGTTCGCTTCGTGGGGGCCAACCTTTGTTTTGAACTCATAGTCCTGCCCGCCTCCCCAGCAGGTGCAGAATTTTTCAAGAAGCTCACCTGTTGTTATGCAGTCACATTCATCCGGCCCGACATTGTAATAATCGGCAAGCAAAATATCATCATATTGCCTTTGAGCGATAAGGAGATAAGCGGCTAACGGCTCAAGAACATGCTGATATGGGCGCACGGAATTGGGGTTCCTGACAACAATCGATTTAAATGCCATTGCCGCGCGCACACAGTCGGGAATTATCCTGTTTTCGGCAAAATCCCCTCCCCCAATTACATTGCCTGCCCTTGCGGTTGAAACGGCAATGCCTTTTTCCTGAAAAAAGGAGCGCTTATAGCAATGTGTGACCAGCTCCGAGCAGGATTTGGAGTTGGAATATGGGTCATAGCCGTCAAGCGGCTCATTTTCACGATAGCCCCAAGCCCATTCGTTATTCTGATAAACCTTATCGGTTGTGACATTGAGCATGGACTTGACGCAATCGGTCTGCCTGGCACATTCAAGAATATTGACAGTACCCATTACATTTGTTTCGTATGTATAGTGGGGGCTGCGGTATGACTCAAGAACAATTGGCTGGGCGGCAAGGTGAAAAACAATTTCAGGCTCAGCAGTCTCAAACGCCTTAAACAGCCTGCTGAGATTCCTGATATCTCCAATAACCGAGTTCATTTCTCCCTTTAAACCCGAAATGTCAAACAGATTCGGATTTGTGGGCGGTTCAAGGGCATATCCGGTAACCTCCGCACCGGAATTGACGAGCATTTTGCACAGCCATGTTCCTTTAAAACCCGTATGCCCCGTCACAAAAACCTTTTTGCCGCTGTAAAAGCTCATATCCAACATAACAGCCGCTCCTTTCAAACGCTATTGTTTACCAGACCTTCCAAGGCGCCGCCCCGTTCTCCCACAACTTTTCAAGCAAGAGCTTGTCCCTCATGGTATCCATACACTGCCAGAAGCCGTCATGCTTATATGCATTAAGCTCCCTGCTGCGTGCCGCCTCTTCAAGCGGGTATTTTTCAAAGACCGTTTCATCACACTCAATAAGGTCAAAAATGCCCTGCTCAAGCACCATAAAGCCGCCGTTTATGTAGCTGCCGTCTTCCTTAGTTTTTTCTCTGAAGCTCATGATAAGGTCATTGTCATCAACATCAATAACACCGAATTTCTGGTCAACTCTGATAGCTGTAATTGTAGCCATCTTGCCCTTTTCGTTGTGGAATTTAACAAGCTCATTTATATCGACATCCGATACACCGTCACCGTATGTCAGCATAAATGGCTCATTATCAAGGTAATTTCGGATTCTCTTAACCCTGCCGCCTGTCATTGTGTTGAGCCCCGTATCAACGAGGGTAACCTTCCACGGCTCTGAAAAATTGGAGTGAACTATCATATTGTTTTTATTTGTGAAATCAAATGTAATGTCACTCCTATGCAGGTAATAATCGGCAAAAAACTCCTTAATCGTATGCTGCTTATATCCGCAGCAGATTACAAAATCGTTATACCCATAATGAGAATATTGCTTCATAATGTGCCAGAGAATTGGCATATCTCCGATTTCAATCATCGGCTTTGGCTTGAGATGGCTTTCTTCACTGATTCTTGTTCCGAACCCTCCCGCTAAAATAACTACCTTCACTTTATTCCCCTTTCCGGTTTCATTATAATTGTTGTAGAAATAATTGTTGTAGAAGTGTAAATATGATAGGAAAAACATAAAACACTTCGAAAAGCACGATAATTCCGACAATGTAGCCCTTTTCGAGAATCTTAAAAGCTAGACCTGAGCTTTCGGGGTCAAGAGCTCTTTTTCTCCTCCTTATAAGAATCAGAGCAAGGCATGCAAATGAAAGAAGGCTGATAACTATGCCTTGATTCAAGCCTTTCGGAGTATATTTCATCAAAACATGGTTTTCACCATTGGTGAGTTTGACTGCCATGAAGCTGCCCATGACCTGGATAGGTTCAGTCTTGACGCCATTGACCCTGCAAGCCCATGAATCATAGTAGACAACGGGCAGGAAAAGATATTCCCCGTCACTATTAGACTTGACATCGAGTTCAAGCGTTCTCCCGATTGCTGATGCGTTAGAGTCATAGTTCTCATAGCTTTTGCAGAGCTTATCAAGCTTAGCTGTATCCATAACGCCAACCATAACGGAGCTGAAATCGGCCTTGTTGTTCATTGCAACGAATGTGACATTGACGGTCTCATCCGTAAAAGTACCCAAATCAACAAGATTGTTGTTAAATAAAGCTTTGTATAACATATTATTGGAGTTGCCCAGCGTCGGTATTTCAATTATCCTTCCGTTAACGCTGAAACTGCCCGAAAAGAAGTCGGTTAAAGCATTACTGCAATATAACCTCTTTGTGCCTTCAACTTTAACTGAAAAAGAGACTGAGTTTTTATAGGTTTTGCTCGGCACGGTTAAAACTTCAAATATACCCTCGCTGCCGCCCGAGAGAAGCTTATAAATCTTATTATTGTTTTCAAGAGCATTGCCGTCAAGAAAGCTTTCGTTAAGAATCCCTTCGCCCACAACAAGCCCGAATGGCAAGGTATAATTATCAGAATAGATATTATACTCCCCCATTGTTTCAAGCAGTGTATATGCATCATCATCAAGCGTTTTTGTGGTAAGTGTATGCTTGCAATTGAGGAGGGCGTCCGTGAGCAGAGTACCTCCCGTATCGAGCACTCTCGTATAAACCCTTGAATAACCTAAGCTTTTCATGGCTGATGAAATTTGTGGCGGAATCAAGTGGGTGAAATTTGAAAGTGCGCTGTGATTGAGCACAAGAGGATAATTAGAGTTTAGAGAGGAATCCGAATTTTTTATCCTTGAAAGGTTGTCATTTTTTAGTGAAGTATTTGCTGTGATATTTAAACAGTCATAAATGAAGGAGGTATTATATTCGCTCGCTCTCACTAATGATTTTGAAAAAGCTCTGTTAACAGATACTCCTGTTTCAAAAGCAAAAACCAGACAGATAAGGATACTTCCCACACGCTTTGAACCGAACTTGAAAAGTATGATATAGCAGGCAAAAACTAATATAAAAAATATTAACGCAAAAAAAACATTGTCAAAAAAAGCTTCGTATTTATATGCTGAGTCCGTTACCTGAGAATACACTCTTCCGCTCAAAAAGAGATAGGCTGCACCGCCTGCAAAGGCAAGCCCTAAGATGACCATTAACCGGCTTTTTAATCCGTTGCTTTTGAAAAGCTCCGAGCCGAATCTCTCTAATGCATATGCACATCCTGCAATTATGACAAAGCTCAGCATGAAGGCGTATCGCATCGGGAAAAGGACATAGCTACCCATGTGCCAGAACAGATTAATGCTTTCGAAAAAAACCTGAAGACCGAGAGTGCCCAGTGATAGGAAAATAAAGCTTATACTTTTCTTCTCTTCTCTGAATTTCAAAAGCATTAGGCAAATAACTGAAAAGGGCAGGGCGGTCATAATTATCAACATGCCCAGCTTGGGATTTGACAGAATGTTTTCAGCCGAAATAATATCGATGAAGCCTTTTGTCGATTCATATCTGGAGGTGGTAGTCAGATAAAAAAACGAAGGCAATGATATTGCTGCAGAAACAAGCAGGCCAAAAACTGAGCCCAGACCGAAATTATAGATTGAGGTTTTCCTTGTATTTTTCGGAACTATCAGGATTATGTACAGGCCTCCGACAAAAATCAGGAACAGATAAACCATATATGTTATATAAAGGCTTCGTGCGGCGCACAGGGCAAGCAATAATATGTAGGGCAGAATCTTGCCCTTTTTAAAAAGATGCAATAGAGCGGTAATAAGCAAAGGGAAGAAAATTGCAATATCAAGCCATTCGATATTGGTATAGAGCTGCAGTACATACCCGCTGAAGGGATATAAAAGGCTCAGTACAATCTTCCACACCGATGCAATCCTGAAATGTTTTTCTATAAAAAACATCATTGTCAAGGACATCAGGACTAGCTTAAGCATCACAAAATAAGACATCCATTCAGTTATTGAATCTCTGGGACAAATAAGAAAAAACAACGGAGAAAATGGGCTGAAAAACTCTGTCACATTGTGAAAAATGCTAACTCCCGCCCCTGTGTTCCAGTTAAAGAGCGGCGAAGCATCGCCGTGAAGCACATCCCAAAAAGCAGTTAAAACAGGCACGGAATTCTGAACCAAGTCATCATAAACTACGCTCTCGGAACCAAAGGGATAAATGCCGTTTATGGCATAAACGATGAGAAGGATTGCTGCAGCCGCCAAGCCGGAAGCCAAATAAAGAATCAGCTTAACTCTTTTCCGCTCTGCTTTATCGTGCACGAGTTCAACCTCCTAAAAATTATTAAATTAGCCATAGTTATTTAATCAATTTAATAATTGTGCTGGTGCCCAAGCGGTCTGCACCGAGATTAATAAAGACCTGCGCATCCTCAACTGTTTTAATGCCGCCCGCCGCCTTGATTTTTATTTGAGGCGCAACATTTTCAGCCATCAGCTTAATATCCTCCCTTGTAGCTCCGCCTGTGGAAAAGCCTGTTGAGTTTTTGACATAGTCGGCTCAGGAATGGGAGACGATTTCACACATTTTCACCTTCTCCTCATCGGATAAATGGCAGGTCTCGATTATTACCTTGAGCAGCCTGCCCTTGCAAGCTGATTTAACGGCTTTAATCTCATCAAGCAGACAGTCATAGAGCTTGTCCTTTAAAAAGCCGATATTGATAACCATATCAATTTCGTCTGCACCGTTTGCAACGGCATCCCCTGCCTCAAAGCATTTTGCAGCCGTTGTACTGTACCCCGTCGGGAAGCCTATTACGGTGCATATCTTCATTTTGGTGCAGACATATTCCTTCGCTTTTTTTACATATGACGCAGGTATGCATACGCTTGCAGTGCCGAACCTGATTGCGTCATCGCAAAGCTCTCTGATTTCGCTCCACCTTGCGTCAGGTGAAAGCAACGTATGGTCAACTTTTTTTAAAATATCCGAATAGTCCAAAAAAGATACCTCCAAAGTCTTTTCAGATTGCATTGCACCTTGAAATAATCCAGCTTTATTCTACACTTTTTGACATGGAAGTCAAATTCTAAAATCACTTTTTTATGGAATTAATGCCAAAAAAACAGATTAGCCGCTAATCATTTCAATTATTGCCGCCTTTGATTTTACGCCATTGATTTTGTTGACAACCTTTCCTTCCTTAATAACAACCAGTGTCGGAATAGTCATTATTTTAAAGGTGTCAGCAAGCTCCGGCTCTTCATCAACATTAACTTTGCCGATTTTTGCATCGCTTATTTCCTGAGCTATCTCCTCAACAACAGGAGAAATCATCTTGCACGGGGTGCAGCCTGTTGCCCAAAAGTCGAGCAAAACCGGCTTATCGGAATTTAACACCTCTTCTTTAAAATTATCCTTTGTAACCTTTAAAACAGACATTTTAATTCTCCTTCTACTGATATCTTAATTGTTGCAAAACGGTTTTAATCTGTTTGTTATTATAGCATTATTGGTAAAAGCATACAAGTATAATTATATATTCCAAAATTAAATAATAATTGACATCCGTTATTCTTTTTGCTAACATCATATTGGGAAATTTTTCGAAAAGTAGGTTGAACAATGGCACAGCTTAAAATGTACTGGAGGCGCAAGGCTCCTCAATATTATCCCCTTCCGGAGGGTTATACTGCACGAACCTTTGTTGACTGCAGAGAAGATATTAATATATGGGTGAGTATATGTAGAAACGGCATTCTGCGTGAAAATGCTGACGAAAAAGACTATAAAGAAAGAATGCTCGACCACCCAAATTTTAAAACAGATGATATTATAATGATTGAAAAGGACGGTGTGGGATTGGCAACCATCACTGCAATCATTCATGCTGGCGGTCAGGGTTATATACATATGGTTGCAGCAAAACCAGAATGCCGAGGGCTTGGCATTGGCAACGCCATGAACTATTTGGCAACTAAAAAGCTCTATGATGAGGGCTGCGAGAGCGCAACTCTCACAACCGACGAATTCCGTGTTCCCGCAATCAGGAGCTACCTTAGGGCAGGCTTTATGCCTGTTGATTATGATGAGGATATGCCCCTAAGATGGGAAAAGCTTTTGCGTGAGCTTAACATAAAAAATGTTGAAATGGTTGATATGAACGGCAACACAGTCAGAATATTAAATAGGGGCAGTGAAGAACGATGAGCGAAAGTCGGTGCAGAAAATTACGCTTTAATCTTTTGCTATTTTAGTTTTTGAATAATTGATATATCGTTCTAAAACCAATAGATAATGAATGTTTAAGGAGGCTGTTTTGGATAACATAATTGAAGTCAATGGTTTAAAAAAGTCATACGGTGATGTAAGGGCTGTCAAAGGTATCAGCTTTTATGTCGAAACGGGGAAGCTTTTTGCATTTCTCGGCCCAAACGGAGCAGGCAAATCCACAACAATTGATATCATCTGCACATTTCTCAAGGCAGATGCAGGTGAAGTTACAATTGACGGCAACAAATTGGGTGTGGATGATGAAAAAATACGCTCCTGTATAGGTGCCGTTTTTCAGGACGGTTTGCTTGACATACTTCTTACTGTTGAAGAAAACATCAGAATAAGGGGGATGCTCTACGGGCTAAAGGGCAAAGAGCTTGACGCTGCCGTTTAAAGAACCGTTGACGCAACGGGCATTTCGGATTTTTATAAAAGACCTTACGGCAAGCTTTCCGGCGGTCAGCGCCGCAGGGCAGATATCGCAAGGGCTTTGATAAACACACCTAAAATACTTTTCCTCGACGAGCCTACAACCGGTCTTGACCCTCAGACAAGAAAATCAGTCTGGGACACTATTCGCCGGCTTCAGAAAGAAACGGAAATGACTGTTTTTTTCTCTACGCACTACATGGAGGAGGCTGTGGACGCCGACTATGTAATTATTATTGACGACGGTGAAATCGCAGCAAAAGGCACTCCGTCACAGCTCAGAGAGAAACACGCAAGTGATATTCTTAGACTTTCCATTAAGGATGAGGAAAAGCTTTTCGATATCCTTACAAAAGAGAAGCAATCATTTACAAAATCAGCCGACCTCTTTATTGTTAAGATTCCGACAACCCTTTCCGCATTTCCGATACTCGAGCAGTGCAGGGATTATATTAACGGCTTTGAAGTGATAAACGGGACAATGGACGATGCCTTTATCAGCATCACAGGAAAGGAGATAAGAGAATGAAGGCTTTAATTATCAGAAATACCAAGGTATTTTTTAGAGATAAAAGTGCGGTTTTCTTTTCACTTCTCTCCGTGTTCATTATTATCGGTCTATATGCCTTTTTTCTCGGTGATGTTTGGGTCAACAGTCTCACCGAGATTCGTGATGCCAGATTCCTGATGGACAGCTGGATAATGGCAGGCGTTCTTTCTGTGACATCCATTACGACAACAATGGGTGCTTTCGGGATAATGGTTGATGACAGAGTCAAAAAAATATCAAAGGATTTTTATTCATCACCTGTCAAAAAAAGCAGCCTTGCAGGTGGATACATCCTATCATCCTACATAATCGGTGTAATAATGAGCATTGTTGCACTCGTACTTATTGAGATTTATATCGTCATGAGCGGTGGTCAGCTCCTAAGTCTTATTGGAATCCTCAAGGTGTTGGGGCTGATTCTGCTTTCAACTCTGACAAATACGGCACTTGTGTTTTTTATGGTTTCGTTCTTTAAAAGCCTGAATGCTTTTTCGACAGCCAGCACAATTATTGGCACACTGATAGGCTTTCTGACAGGAATATATATGCCGGTCGGTCAGCTGCCTGATTCAATTCAGGTAATCGTAAAGGTTTTCCCGGTTTCACATTCTGCTGCCTTATTTCGTCAGATAATAATGGCTCCGGCGCTTGAAAACTCATTTGCCGGCGCTCCCGCAAATGTGCGGGCGGATTTTGAGCAACTAATGGGTGTCGTCTTCAAATTCGGCAATACAGCTGTTCGCGCGGTTGAGAGCTATGCAATACTAATAGCCACTGCAATTGTTTTTTACCTGCTTGCGGTGCTGAGCATTTCAAGAAAAAAGAACAGATAACATTTTTCACAACAATCAACGGGCAGCAGATTCACCTGCTGCCCGTTAAAAATTTATATAGTACTTCTAAGATTGCCGAGAGCTTCTTTTGCGTCCTTAATAGCCAGCTCGTATAGTTCGTTTAGCACTCTTGTGCTTCTTGTGGCAGTATTAACCCTTAGCTGCCGTGAGGGGGCAATTACAATTGCATTGCCCTGCCTTTCAAGCTCAAAAAGATAGGAAAGGGATTCTTTATATATCTCATGCCTGTGCTTCAATGCTCTGACAATCTCAGGATAGTTTTTAAGAAAGCTGCCGAAAAGGAAGCTCATCCTTTCAGGCTTTTTGACAAACCCCCTCGGCTTTGAGAGGATTACAACCACTTTGTCACAGCCGTCCTCAACGGCTTTTCTGACGGGTATAGGGTCCGTAATACCTCCGTCGAAATAGGTGCTGCCGTTTATGATAATCGGTTTGCAGGCAACCGGTATAGCACTAGACGCCATTAATACCCTGCAGTCATTGAGCTTAAAATCCTTATTACTGAAATAAACGGGTTTGCCTGTTTGCGCACTTGTGGCTACAACCTTAAATACGCTCTTTGTGTTAAGCAGTTTTTCATAATTAATCGGGTCAATTTCATTTGTAAGCGTTCCATAGATATACTCAAGGCCGAAGAAGGAGCCTGTTCTGACAAGATTTGATGCGCTCATGTAACGCTTATCCCTTGAGTAGACGGTGTAAAAATTATAGTTCCTTTTTCTTTGACCTGCTAGAAATGAAGCCATGTTGCCGGAGCCTGCGGAAACAGCCAGGCAGTATTCAAAATCCAGACACTCGTCAAGGAAAAGGTCAAGAACTCCTGCGCCATATATGCCCCTCATGCCTCCGCCCTCCGAAACCAGACCGATTCTGTTCATTTCACACCTCTGCACTTTTTGATTCAAATAATGGCTGCATTCCCATGCAGCCATTAAACATTGGCATTTAAATAACAATTAAAGTATAAATTTAAATCAATCCGATGTCAATATTATCTATATTTTTTCTAATTTAGCTCATTATTATTCTATGTACGGAGGCAAGCATTGCAGCAGCACAAGCTCGTCACCTGAAAGGTTTTGGATTTGATAATCCTTTGCCTGTGCGGGGACAAAAAGGCAGTCGCCGCTCCTGACATCAATATCCCCTACCCTGCCGATGCCCTTGACAACTGCAAGAGCATAAGCCCTGTTTATACATTTGTAGGTTGTTGAGCCGGTTATTCTCAGCCTGTTAAGGGCAAAGCAGGAGGTTCTTTCGTATGAAATAAGCTGTGATGTGTTCTCATCAACATCCTTAGGCTCCAGCTTGTATGCGGCAAGGAGCTCCTTTTCGGTGGTTTTTTTGTAGTTGAAGCACTCAAACATCTTATCAAAACCCAACCCCTGATGGCATAAAATCTCCGGCACTTCGTTGCCACGCAAATCAAATCTTTCAAGGCTGATTGTGTAATCTGTCGGCTCCTGAATCTCAAGAATAAAGCAGCCGGGTCCAATAGCATGGGGAGTTCCGCCTTCAATAAGATAGACCTCGCCGGGCTTTACGGGAATCTTATGCATTATAGACTCCATGCCTTTAGTATCCTGCTTATCAAAAAGGTCACGCAGCCTTTCCGGCGTAACATCCTCTTTGAATCCGAGAAAAATATGCGGTTTTTCACCGTTTATTTCACGCCCGTTAAGGATGCACCATGCCTCTGTCTTGCCGTATTGCGAATTGAAAAGCCTCATTGCCGTGCTTTTATCGGGATGCACCTGTATCGGGAGCCTTTCGGCTGAATCAAGGAATTTCGTCAGCACTCCGAAATTGACGCCGAGCATATTAATATGCTTTTTGCCAAGGAATCCTTCGGGATTTTTGTCAATCAAATCCTTGAGATAGGCTGTTCTGCCGTTTTCAAGCTTGACGGCACTCAAGCCTTCACGCTCGGGCTTATTCTCCCTTTCGGGATTGTTTGCAATAACTACTGAGGCCAGCCAATCCTCCGGGAAATAACTGTCCTCGCCGCTCGTACCCCTTAATTCGTCGAGGAGCTTGCCGCCGATATAAACCCTCCATACCCTGTTTTCAAGCATTTTCAAAGGCTTTAATTCTCTCATAGCATCATCTCCGTCTTTCATATATTTGCTTTTAACAATTATACAATACATATTTTCAAAATTCAATAATATAAGGCCTTATTGTCCTTGATTTTTTGCTATCAGTATTTTATAATTGATTACGCTGGAAAAAAATAGTAAACTAATGTGGTATTGCGGAGGTTAACATGAGAATTGAAAACAGCTATTACAGCTCAGGTAAATTTCAGCAGAGAACTCGCACTTTTTTTACGGAAGATAACGGGCTTCCCTCGACAGACGCTTTTTGCGTAAAATATGATACGGACGGAACTCTTTGGGCGGGAACTGCAAAAGGTCTGGCGTATTATGACGGAAAGAAGGAATTCAAGGCTGTTGCTCTTGATAATAACGAGCAGAAAGTTCAGATGCTATATTGCTCAAATGACGGCTCCCTATGGGCAGGCAGCAACAATTCTCTCTACATAAAAAGCGGAAAAAGAACATTTTCCAAGGTCTTTGAAGCCGAAAGCTCCATTGTAGGCATGGCAGAACACAGAGGTAGTCTTTTTCTGCTTTCAGAAGAAATGCTTTATCTCAAAAATGATGATGAATTCACAATGTTCAAGGGTGTTGAAGGCGGAGAAGCTCAATGCATTGCCGCAAATGACGAGCAGCTATATGTCGCAACAAAAAATGCACTGCTCGCACTCTCCGGCAAGCGCTACCACTGGAAGGGGATTTTACCTCAGTTCTCAGATTTGCCTGATTCGGTTTTCAGGGCAGTTTCATTCGATGGTTTGGGTCATCTATGGGTCGGGACAGATGACGGCCTTTGCATTTATGATAACACATCCTATTGGATGACACCGAATAACACTGCCACGCTGCCCGCAGAGGCTGTAAGGGACATCGTCAGCGATAAAACCGCCGGTCGTTATTTTGCATCGGACAACGGCGTTATCTATATGAAGAACGGCTCCCTAAAGTATCTCGGTGCAAGGCGTTGGGTACCTTCAAACAATGTCAGGAGCGTTGCTGTTTCGCAGGATGACAAAACCGTCTGGGCAGCAACCGATAAGGGTATTAGCTGCATTACATACTGCATGATGTCATTGCAGGACAAAGCTGAGCATTACCAGCGGTTAATTGAAAAATACCATACCCGTGCCGGAGGGTATGTAACAAGCAGAGAGCTTGACAGATATGAGGATATCGACTCGGGCAGCGTTCATATTTCCGACAATGACGGGTTGTGGACTCAGCGTTACATAGGTGCTCTCGCATTTAAATATGCCGTTACCGGTGATAAAAAGACACTCGAACTTGCAAGAAAATCAATGAAAGCCATGATATATCTCACTAAGGTTACGGGAATTCCCGGCTTTACGGCAAGGGCTATCCGCCGCCCGGGTGAAAAGGGTTACGGCAACGGGCACCATGAATGGCACCTTGCACCCGACGACACCTGCGAATGGCTGTGCGAGACCTCCAGTGATGAAATGGTTGGGCATTTTTACGGCTTCTCACTCTATTATGACCTTTGTGCAAACGATGAGGAAAAGAAAGAAATAAAAGAAGCGGTCTGCGGTATTGTTGACCATATTCTCACAAACAATTATAAGCTAATTGACCATGACGGATTGCAGACTACCTGGGCTGTCTGGACACCTGAAATACTCAATCATGATGATAAGCTTGTTTGGGAAAAGGGCATCAATTCGCTTGAGATGCTCTCCTTCCTCAAGGTTGCTTATCATATGTCCGGTGATGAAAAATATGACAAGGTTTATAAGGATTTGATAAAGAAACATCATTATCTTTTGAATGCCGCTGAGCATAAAATATTTGATGGTCATGTTACACATATTGACGATAATCTGGGCTTTCTGAGTGTTACAACACTACTCAGGCTTGAAAAAAATGAGGAAATCCGCTCACTTCTGATGATGGGGCTTGAGCACCACTGGCAGTATGAGAGAATTGAGCGTTTCTCTCACTGGAATTTTGTGTATGGAGCTTTTACAAACAGGCCGTGTGATATTGATTTGGCTGTTCAGTCGCTTCGTGAGGTGCCTCTTTCACTGATATGCTATGAAATCATTAACAGCACCAGAAAGGGCCTTGAATATGACACCGAGCAGGAGCTCTGGGGCGAAAAACCGCAATTGAAGCATCCCCTCCCATATGATGAACGCCCGGCGAACAAAGGCGACGGTAATCCCTTCAGGGTTGACGGCGGAAACGGTTATTTCGTTGAGAGCGGAGTTTTGTATCTGCTTCCATACTGGTTTGCACGGTATTACAAGCTTATTGACGAAACAAAGTAAAAACAATATTCGGAGATGGTATTAATGAGTAATGCAAGTTATTTTAAAGAGCATTCAGGTGTTCACGCCCTCCTGATTACACCGTTCAATGAGGATAAATCCATTGACTACAAGACATATGAGGAATATGTTGAGTTTCAGGCATCAAAAAAGCCTGAGCATCTTTTCGCAGTCTGCGGCTCGTCGGAGATGGCCGAGCTGAACATTGAGGAGCGTGTAAGGCTCGCTTCTTTGGCTGTAAAACATGCAGGCGACTCAAACATCCTAGCTACTGCAAATATTGAGCCTTCATGGCTTGCTCAAGTCGAAGAGGTTAAGCGTATCGAGGCAACCGGTGTGGATGCTCTTGTCTTTGTTACAAAAGGCTACGGCAATGACCAGGAAAGAATGTTCACATACCATTCGGAACTCTCAACCTTCACAGAATTGCCTATCATGTTATATGAATATCCCGGGTTCCGCCCCCATAAAATGACCGGCGAAACATATAAAAAGCTTGTTGATACAGGCCGATTTGTTGCGATTAAGGATACAACCTGCACTATGCCGGAAATTAAGAAAAAAATAGATGTTCAGGGCAATTCCTCAGTGCTTCAGGCTAACATACCCTATCTTCTTGAAGCATATATGGCAGGCGCAAGGGGCGTCTGTGCTACACCTACAAGCTGCGGCGTTTCTCTCTTTGTCAAAATGTGGAGGGAGTTTTCAAGCGGTGATATTAACGCCGCAAAGCAAACATTTGAAAATGTCATTATGCTTGACAATGCCATTGACAGCGGTTTCAACATCTCCGCAAAATATCTTCTCAGCTTGCAGGGTGTGCCCTTTAAACCAATAAACAGAGGCACTACTGTACTGAGCCCTGCCCGTATGCAGAGTCTGAAGGTTTTCTATGAGTGGACAATAAATCACGCAATAAAATTATAAAAATTGGAGTGTAAAAATGGAGAATAAGTATCTTATTATTAATGCCGATGATTTTGGTATGTGCCGTTCAGCAAACTTAGCAACCTTTGATTTGTTTGAAAAGGGTGGTATTTCCTCCTCTACAATTATGATGCCATGCGGCTGGGCGAAGGAAGCTTGCATGTGGGCTCACGAGCACCCGAATTATGCCGTGGGTGTACATCTGACATTCACAAGCGAATGGAGCAAATATCGCTGGGGGCCGGTTAGCCGTCACAATGTTGATTCTCTTTGTGATGAAGAAGGCTATTTTTATCATGAGAATGACGGGTTTGAGGACAACTGCGACATTGACGAGGTAGAAACGGAAATAAGGGCTCAGGTAGCACTTGCTAAAACACTCGGGCTCAATCCCTCACACCTTGACAATCATATGGGCTCACTTTACGGCATGAACGGAAACTATGAGGTTATGCCTAAAACCTTTGAGATTTGCGGTGAGCTTGGATATGCATTCAGAATGTTTAAAAAACTACGTGATGAGGATATCCCGTCAGAATTCCCCAAAAACCTTTCTGTTGACCTTCTTCGTATGTTCATAGACGGATATTCAAAATGTGCGGCTGAAAACAATGTAACGCTCATTGACCATCTTTTGTTCCCCGAATGGACAGATGAACTAAAAGCTGACTACAACAAATACCGTGAATATATGCTGGACAGGCTTTCAGGAATACCTGAGGGTGAGATTTCCGAAACCTTTATTCACCCTTCACTGGAGAGCGACGAGCTAAAGGGTATAACTTCACTTTGGCGCTGCCGCGTGTGGGAGCACAAGCTTTTTGCAGACACGGCAACACGCCAACACCTTGAGAGCCATGGTGTAAAGTACATTAGCTATCGTGATGTTGTTAATATGAGTTCAAAATAAGAATAATAAATGCTGAAAGCCTCGCCCAAAAGCGAGGTTTTCATTTTTTGTGAAAAAACAGGCAAGTACAAATTTATGTACTTGCCTGTGCATTTATTTTGGTTGACGCTTAATACAACCCTGTTTGAGTCTGCGTTATATCACGACGTTACCTGTTGTCTGGTCGATATCCGCATTGAAGGAAACCACATTTAGAAGGTTGCTTGCGTCAATTGAGGATATGCCGCTCCATCCGTCAATATCTGCTGCATAATAATATGGCGAATCGTAGGAAATGTCGGCATTGTAGGAAACAACATTGAGAAGAGCTGAACTGTCAAGGGAGGTGATTCTCCCGTCACCGTCAATATCGCCGAAGATAACAATATAGTATGTTTTGAGCACTTCATTTGTCGCATTATCTATGAGCCTTACCTCTGTGCCCGTTCCGATATTGAAGGTA
>JAAZFZ010000106.1 GCA_012511485.1 Clostridiales bacterium
AGAAAATCTGCAGGGATACACAGCTAATGCTTACGCTGGCATCTATAATGTAACAGCCTAAAAACGAATCACTCAAAACAAGGGACTGCCCAATGACAGTCCCTTAGTATTCAGCAGTAGAAATTTACTCCGAATCCTCTTCGCTGCTGCAGCAATCGCACTCGCCTTCAAGCTCAAACTCAAGGAGCTCATCACAGTTGGGGCAGTTGATGCTGCCCTCCTCAAGGATATCACCGTCAACGCATATAACCTCATGGCAGGCGGGGCATTCTATTTCGTAATAATCCTCGTCCTCATCGCCCATCCCGTCACCTTCAAACTCGTCATAAACATATCCTTCCAGCTCGTCGAGGTCCTCGTCAACGGCGTCAATCTGCTCGCTGACAAGGGCAATCTCGTCCTCAAGGTCGGCTACGGTGAGTGCCAAATCGTCAATGACATCAAGCATTGCTTTGATTATTTTAGTTTCCGGCTTTGCTTCTTCAAGGTTTAGCCCCTCGGCGAGTCCCTTTAAATATGCGGCTTTTTCCGTAACGGTCATTTTTCTAATCCTCCATGTTTATTTATTTAAGTACTATGCTCTGCTCACATACTCACCCGTGCGGGTGTCAACAATTATTTTTTCGCCCTCATCAATGAAAAGGGGCACCTTAATCTCTGCGCCGGTTTCAAGCTTTGCGGGCTTTGTTGCGTTTGTTGCTGTGTCGCCCTTGAAGCCGGGGTCGGTCTTTGTAATCTCAAGAGTAACCGTGACAGGGGGCTCAACTCCAAAAACAGTTCCCTTATATGAAAGTACCTTGCAGACAAAATCCTCTTTTACAAACTTGAAGTTTTCGGGCAAATCCATTGAATTTATAGGCACAAGCTCATAGCTTTCCGAATCCATAAAGTAATAAAGGTCACCGTCATTATAGGAATATGTCATTTCCTTGCGTTCAATATAGGCGGTGGGGAATTTTTCAGTCGGGTTAAATGTGCGCTCAACAACAGAGCCGGCAATAACATTGCGAATTTTTGTTCTGACAAAAGCAGCTCCCTTGCCGGGCTTAACATGTTGAAATTCTATTATCTGATAGACATTACCCTCCATCTCAAAAGTAACGCCGTTTCTGAAATCGCCTGCAGACACCATAATATTATTCCTCCGAATTTTAATTATTATACAGCTATTCTATACTATATGATTTGATATTTCAAGCATTTTTTAGCTGCCGGCATTTACTCCCGTGCTGAATTTTTTACATATTTATCCTTTTTGTCTGCAGTGAATAACCTCTCCTGCAGTAACAACGAGCTTTTTCTCTGCGCTGCTGACAATAAGACCGCCCTTTGAGTCGATACCCAGCGCAAATCCTCTAATGCTTTTTCCCTGAGTTGTCAGCTCAACCTCCCTGCCTATCGTGCAGGATTTTTCGCAAAGCTCCTTAATTAGTTGCTTGCTTTTAATATTCCTGAGAATATTGTCAAGCTCAGTTATAACCTTTGCACTAAGCGCCGCGCGGTCACATTCCCTGCCCGAGGCAATCCTTAGCGATGAAGCGGTATCCTTGAGTTCATCGGGGAAATCACCATCGGCCTGGTTTACATTGATTCCGATGCCGATTATCGCATGTGTAATTATATTATGCAGAGTATCTGCTGTGAGTTTTGTCAAAATACCGCAAAGCTTTTTTTCATTGTGCATAATATCATTGGGCCACTTGATTTTTGTGCGTATTCCGGCAATTTCATCAATGGCATTGCTAACCGCAAGCCCCGCTGCCGAAGTGAGAAGCTCAATGTGCTGCGCTCCTTTGGGTACAAGCATGATATAGGACATATAAATGCCCACGCCGGGCGGTGAGAAAAAGTGCCTTCCTCTCCTGCCCGCTCCGTCTTTCTGGCTGTCGGCAATGACAACGGTTCCGCTTTCAGCCCCGTTTTTTATTAAATTTTCGGCATAGAGGTTTGTTGAAGAAAGGCTGCGTTCAACAATTATTATCCCCTGCCTGTTTGCATTTATCTTTGCATTAATATCCCGCTCGAAGTTCATATTTACCCTCATATAAAACTAATTTCATCATATTATATCACCTCAATAAAACAATTCAATATATTTTTCCCTATAATAAAAATAAAATTATTTTGCTTGACTTTTTTTGACATGATTGCTATAATACTTACTTGCCGTAATATTCTTTACAGTACGGCTATCCTTGCTACGGTTCGGCCGCAGCCAAAGACCAAAAGGAGGTGCTTTTCAGATGTCAAACAGCTATGAAGCCATGATTGTTTTCTCATTGAATAACGGTGATGAGGGGATAAATGAACTTCTTGAGAAGTTCAAGGCGCTTGTTGAGGATAATGGCACTCTCGAGAGCGTTGATGAATGGGGCAAGCGCAGACTTGCATACCCTATCAATGACGAGCCCGAAGGCTATTATGCTCTATTTAATTTCACAAGCGAAGCTCAATTCCCCGCTGAGCTTGAGCGTATTGTCAGCATTACCGATGGCGTTCTGCGCTCACTCGTCATTAAGAAGTAAGGAGGTTCATTATGATTAATTGTGCTGTAATAATGGGCAGATTGGTTGCAGACCCCGAGCTTCGCACAACAACCTCGGGCATTTCCGTCACATCCTTTACCGTTGCGGTTGACCGCAGGTATGTAAAGGCCGGTGAAGAAAAGCAGACGGATTTCATAGATGTAGTCGCATGGCGTCAGACGGCGGATTTCGTCACAAGGTTTTTCCGCAAGGGTTCTATGATTGCCATTCAGGGTTCTATTCAGACTCGCCTCTATGAAGATAAAAACGGCAACAAGCGCAAGGCTTTTGAAATTGTTGCCGATAATGTCAGCTTCTGCGGCTCAAAAGCCGAATCCGGTGGCTCCAATTATGAAAGCGCCGCAACGCCCGCCTCAACACCTGCGCCCTCATTTTCCACGGGCAACATAGGTGATTTTGAGGAGATTTCTGACGACGACGAATTACCGTTCTGATTATTTGATAAGGAGGATTAACTGCTACCATGGCATACGATAAGAATGATAGAAGAGGCAGAAAAGGGCATAAGAAGGTTTGCTCTTTTTGCGTTGAAAAAGTAGAAGCAATTGATTATAAAGATGTTGCCAAGCTTCACAAGTTTGTTTCGGACAGAGCAAAGATTCTACCCCGCCGTGTTACAGGCACCTGCGCATCTCATCAGCGTGAGTTGACAACCGCAATCAAGCGTGCCCGTCATGTTGCTCTGCTCCCCTATACAAGTGACTGATTTTCACTATTCCGATGTTCACACAAGAGCATCGGATTTTTTTAAGATTTGTAAAATTGAAATAAATATATTAAATGGTTAGTTAATAATATATATATCAGCTTTCGTTTTTTTATATCAAAACTAAGGAATGGAGTAATTATTATGCCACTTGTAACAACAAAAGAGATGTTTAAAAAAGCTTATGAGGGCGGCTATGCCATAGGCGCTTTCAATGTCAATAATATGGAGATTATCCAGGGCATTGTTCAGGCCGGGCAAAAGCTCAACGCCCCTCTTATTCTTCAGGTATCCGCAGGAGCACGCAAGTATGCAAATCACACTTACCTGACAAAGCTCGTTGAGGCTGCCGTAATTGAAACAGGGCTTCCGATTGCCCTTCACCTCGACCACGGCCCCAATTTTGAGACCTGCAAAAGCTGCATTGACGGTGGGTTCACCTCGGTTATGATTGACGGTTCACATTTCCCGTATGAGGAAAATGTTGAGCTAACCAAAAAAGTTGTCGCTTATGCACACGCTCACGGCGTTACTGTTGAGGGTGAGTTAGGTCAGCTTTCGGGCATTGAGGACGATGTCAATGTATCGGAGGAGGATGCGTCATATACAAAACCCGAGCAGGTTGAGGACTTTGTAACGCGCACAGGCGTTGATTCACTGGCAATAGCAATAGGCACAAGCCATGGTGCTTTCAAATTCAAGCCCGGTCAGAAGCCGCAGCTTCGTTTTGATATCCTTGAGGAGGTCAGCAGAAGGCTGCCGAATTTCCCGATTGTTCTTCATGGCGCAAGTTCCGTTGTGCCGGAATTCGTAAAACAAATCAACGAATTCGGCGGTGCGCTTGACGACGCTATCGGTATCCCGGAGGAGATGCTCCGTGAGGCGGCAAAAATGGCTGTTTGCAAAATCAACATTGACTCAGACCTGCGCCTTGCAATGACTGCAGCGGTTCGCAAATATCTTGCCGAAAACCCGAAGCATTTTGACCCGAGGCAGTACCTCGCACCCGCCCGCTCTGCTATTGAGGCAATGGTTATGCATAAAATCGAAACCGTTCTCGGCTGCGCAGGCAAAGCATAAATTAAATCAATTGTGCGGCGTGTCAGAAATGACACGCCTTACATATGCCCTGCTCGGGAAAGACAGGCGTTTAGGACAACCGCAAGCGTTGTCCATTGTCTCTACGGGGTGTGTTAACCCATAGTCACACAATTATCAGCTCTTTCGGGCAGCTTGTGAGATTCTCACACCCGTCCTTTGTGACTGCCACCATATCCTCAATCCTGACGCCGAATTCTCCGGGCAAATATATCCCCGGCTCGACTGTAACTATATTGCCCGCTCTGAGCACCTCCTGCCTAGTTGGTGAGAGCGAGGGTTCTTCATGTATTTCAACGCCTACTCCGTGTCCTGTGGAGTGGCGGAAGTATTCGCCGTCGCCTGCCGCTGTAATTATATCCCTTGCTGCAGCATCGGCTGCTGCACAGGCTACGCC
>JAAZFZ010000107.1 GCA_012511485.1 Clostridiales bacterium
GAGGAATGGCAAGTGAGAAAACAAATAGAATTTGAGAGTAGAAATCATTCTGAAAATGCAGGCAAAAAACCAATAATGAAACGGCTTTTTTTGAAAACCCTATGCTTCATATTAGTGTTTACACTTTGCCAGTCAACACTGGCATTCGGCGTCGGTATGCAAAGTGTATGCGAAATCAATGGAAACGAATACTTAACGCTGGACGAAGCACTCAGTGAGGTTCAAAGCGGGCAGACCATTAAGCTTTTAATGGACATTGAACACAACGGCGGCATTGAAATTATTGATAAACGAATCACCTTTGACTTGAACGGGTTTTCTCTCAATGTAGTCAACCCCGTTGAAGTAGGTGAAACACGAGAGATTAGTGCCCTTTATGTTGTCGGTGACGCTGGAGTTGAACTCGAAAATGAAGGCGAATTAAATGTTACAGGCAAGTACGGCGTTTTTGCCGCCGGCATAGATGACCCCACAGATTCGGTCACTAATTATGATACTTCGGTCACCGTTACTTCCGTTACAGCTTTAGGTGATGATTCTATCGGCTTAGCCGCTTATAACGCCAAGGTTACGGTGAAAGGTTCTGTAGTAACCGACGGTTTATATGGCTATGGAGTCGATGCGAATTTTGAACATGCAGAGGTTACCGTAGAGGGCAACGTTAATGTCACCGGAGAGCAAAGCATTGGAGTAATGGCCAATTCCTTTGCAATTGTAACGGTAGACGGCAGTATTACTGTAAACGGAGAACAATCGTATGGTATACGTGCTTATGACGAAGGAGAAGTCGATGTGTCTGAGGATGTTACCTCAAGTGGCGAATACAGCATCGGCATCTCAGCCGCGGATGCTTGTATCAATGTGTACGGGAATGTAACGGGAGACACCATAGGAATAAGTACTTTGTATTCCTCCGTTTCTGTTTACGGAAATGTCCGAGCGCTTAACTTTCGCGAGCTCTGCTACGGAGTGAGAGCCGAAGAAAGCAGTAATATTTATATTGGCGGAAATGTTGAGTCTCAGGCGATCGGGGTTTTTATTCCCAGATTGTTGAGTGAAGACTTTTGGCAGGTTATTATTGACGGGGTAATAGAAGCTCCGAATTGTTATATACAAATGGGTGAACACTTTTATAATCTTGAAGACGGCATTCCAATTTTTGACGACGAAGACCCTGAAATATGCTATCGGGCTTATGAATACAGGGAAAGCGGAGTATCTGTGGCGATGTTCGCACGAGGCAATGGTAGCGTCGAAGACCCATACCTTATCAGCCACGCCCATCAGCTCTTTAATATTTCTTGTCTTCTCGATAAGCACTTTTTGCTGACTGAAGATATTGACCTCAGCGGCTATACCGACGGTTCGGGCTGGGAACCTATCGGTCGTTGTGAAGATTCTTTCTGCGGCACATTTGACGGAGACATGCACACAATCAGCGGTCTTTTTATTGAGCAGGAAAAGGTAAGGAGCTTTCAAGTTCCCGCCGGTCTGTTCGGTTATACCGGAGAAACTGCCGAAATTCGCAACCTGATATTGGAGGATGTTGATATTACAGGCTGTTATAATGTCGGCGGACTGGTGGGTGATAACAGCGGCAATATAACCAATGTCAGCGTCAGCGGTAATGTTAAAGGTGAATGGAATACAGGCGGTTTGGTTGGTTTGAATAAGAGCACAATTTCAGATTCTGCCTTTACGGGTAATGTGACCGGCACTGATGAAATAGAATACGGTGATTGGACAGGAGGACTAGTAGGCATTAATTACGGCACGATTTCCAATTGCAAAGCTGATGCAACGGTGGAGAGCGATGGCAAATATATAGGCGGCCTTGTGGGCGAAAGTATGGAAACGGGAGCAATTATCAGGTCCCGTTCTGCCTGCACTGTATTGGGCGGTTATTACATCGGAGGTCTCATCGGTTTAAACAGAAGCGAAACTGCCGACTGTTATTCAAAGTGCATGGTGGGAGGGAATCGGTATGTCGGTGGTCTGGTGGGCAGTAATTTAGGCGATGTTTCCAACTCTTTTGCTGCCGGAATTGTGGGAGGAAATGATAATCTCGGCGGTCTGATAGGCATCGGTGGAGGTGAAGCTATCGACAGTAGTTACTGGGATACAGAAATATCACATCAAATGTATTCGGATGGCGGCACAGGTAAAACTACAGCCGAAATGAAGCAGCAGGAGACATATATTGATTGGGATTTTGCAAGCATCTGGAGCATTGATAAGAGTAATAATGACGGATACCCATTTTTAAGGTGGCAGGTTGAACCCACACAACAACCCGTATTAAGTCAAACCGGTATCCAAGCCGGCTCCATAACCGCAATGGGCGCAACCTTAGAATTTGCATCCGATGAAGCCGGAACTTATTATTATTTGGTCTATACGGCAGAAAATGCCGCACCCGATGCAGCAGCTATTAAAGCTCAGGGAGCAGCGGTAGCCAAAGGAAGCGGTGCAGCGGGGACAGAAAATGCGGTTGCAGTAACCGAGTTAACGGCATCGACTGCTTATAAGGCGTATATCATTGTAGAAGATGCACACGGAAATGTTTCAAATATTGCGGTTATCGCTTTTACAACGGCAACAGACGAAATAGCGACCTATGCTTTGACTGTTGTTAACGGTACGGGCAGCGGCAAATATCAAGAGGGTGCGAATGTCACCATTACGGCAGATATTGCCCCCGCAGGGAAGGAGTTTGACAAATGGACGACCTCGGACGGGGTGACCTTTGCTAACTCATACGCTGCCAGTACATCCTTTACCATGCTCGGCAGGGCGGTTACGGTGACTGCCGGTTATAAGGATTTGTTGCCCGAAACCTATGCCATAAACATCCAAAACGACGGAAACGGCACAGCTACAGCAAGCGCAACCTCAGCCGTAGCAGGGGCGGAAATTACCCTGACCGCAACCGCCAACAGCGGTTACCGTTTCAAGGAGTGGAAAATTGTTGAGGGCAACTTGATAGTCACAGGTGACAAATTCATAATGCCTGCGAATACTGTATCTATTAAGGCAATCTTTGAAAAAATCCCGGCAAAACCCCCATATTACAAAATCATTAAAGGTGCGCACGAGAATTGGGGAAAAGGCTCGGATTCTGAAATTGAAATTATTTGCAACGGTGATTTTTCCAAATTTACCGGTGTTAGGGTAGATGGCGCTCTGTTGACTTCGGATAAATATATTGCCGAATCAGGCAGCACCGTCATCACTCTCAAACCCGAATATCTTTCAACCCTGGCACCCGGAGAGCATACCATAGAGATTCTCTATACCGATGGGAGCGTCAAAACAAAATTCACAGTTGAGCCGGCAGAAACAAATGTACCCGACAAAATCCCACAGACCGGAGGGGACTTTAATACTGCGCTGCTATTTGTGCTGGTGCTGTCCTCGGGTGCGGGCATTTTAGGCACGATTCTATTCGGCAAGAAAAGGCGTATAACAAAGAAATCATAGTTTTTTAAATTTTGAATAGACGGCGTGAACAGACGGCGGGATTCCCCGCCGTCTGTTCCTTTGTGGTTAAAATACACGCAAAAGAGCTTACCCGTTTAATCCATTTTCAAGCTGCTTGCGTAGTGAAACATATTCTCCATTCTTACATTTTCGCATTAAAACAGTTTTTGCGGGGACAAATCATTAAAAAGTTGCGCAGGGTGCAACCGATGTTGCAAAACCTATTGCTAAATATAATATGTAATTATATAATTATTGTATAATATACTAGGGGGGAATGGCATGAAATTGACAGGCGGAGAAATAATTGTTAAACAACTTGTCAAAGAGGGAGTGCCTTATATTCTGGGTATTCCGGGGCACGGAGTTTTGGGTTTATTTGATGCTATCCGAAAAGAAGAGGCAGAAGGAAGAATCAAATACATACAGGTTAAACATGAGCAGGCGGCTGCTGCGATTGCAGACGGATATTTCAGGGTTGCGGGCAAGCCGCTGGTCACCTTTGCCTCAATAGGGCCGGGTTCATTAAATACAAGCATAGGGCTTGGCACGGCATATGTTGATTCAACAGCCTTTTTGCAGCTTTGCGGTGACACTCATGTGCATATGAAGGGCGTCGGTGTCCTGCAGGAGATTGAACGTTATTCTGACAGCAACATTATCCGCAGCCTTGAGCCGCTTGTAAAAAGAAGCTGGAGGGCGGAGTCAACAGCGCAGTTACCCAGAATTATTCACAGGTCATTCAATCAAATGACTTCCGGCAGGAGCGGCCCGTGCGTAATTGCTCTGCCAATGGATGTGCAGGCAACCGCGGTTGAATGTACTCTTATGCCGGTTGAAGCTGAAAAAGCCGATTCCGTGCCCTGTGCGGATATGCAGTATATTAAAAAGGCAATCAGCTTAATGCGCAATGCCAAACGCCCCGTAATTCTTGCGGGTGGCGGAGCGCTCCGTGCAAGGGCGGCGGAGCTTATTACCGCTCTGGCGGAAAAATGGGGTGCTGCAATTGTCACAACCCTTGCGGGCAAAGGAGCCGTGAGTGAAGAGCATGAACAATATTGCTTCCACACAGGCTCAAAGGGTACTCCAATAGGGCTTAAAATTTGCCGTGAGGCTGATGTTGTTCTGGCTGTGGGCACCCGCTTTGCGGACGAAACCACCTGCTCATACAGAAAGGGAGTTGCCTTTAATTTCCCCGACACAAAGCTTATACATATTGATATTGACGCAGGGGAGATAGGCAAAAACTACGGTGCGGATGTCGGCATAATAGCGGATTTGAATGACGGCCTTGCAAAGCTCATTGAAAATTACACCGATAAGGTCGACAGAAGGGATTATCTTAACGAAATCAAAGCACTCAGGGCAGACTGGAAAAAATATAAGGAGGATTACCGAAGCATCAGAGCTGAAAAAATGACTATTTCCCAGCTGATAGGCTTAATGAACAGTATCCTCCCTGATGACACTATTATCGCAACCTCATCAGGCAACACACAGGCACAGCTTTTCCAGGAGTATTGTTACAAAAAGCCTTACTGCAACCTTACCACCGGCGGGTTTTCTACCATGGGCTGGGCAGTCCCAGCTGCAATGGGTGCGAAGCTTGCAAAGCCGGAGGCGCCCGTTGTCGCACTGCTAGGTGATGGCGATTTCATGATGATTATTCAGGAGCTTTCAACAATAGCGCAGTATGATATCCCCATTGTTATCGTGCTTGCTAATAACTGCGGATGGATGGCGATAAAGGATCTCCAAATGGATGCCCTTGGTGAAGAAACTGCCTTCGGCAATGACTTTTTGAAGGGCGGTAATGTTTACAGCCCTGATTTCTGCAGTATTGCAAAGGCATTTAGTATTGATGCTTATAAAGCCGACACAAGGGATGAGGTAGAAATCGCTCTCTATTCTGCAATAAAAGCCAATAAACCCGCACTGATATCCGTGGATGTTTCAAGAGAATACCCGTATACGGGCGGCAAGGCTTTCGGCTGGTGGGATGTCCCGATTCCCGCCTATATGGAGGAGAAGCGGGCGGCCTATGAAAGAGCCGTGAAGGAAGAAACCATATAATCATTAATCCGAAAAGTATCTTTTATTAAGAGAAAGGGGAATTAGCATGATGAAATTTGTTTTGATTGGCTGCGGCAGGATTGCCACCCTTCATGTTGCCGGCTATAGTAACAGGGACGATGCCGTGCTATGGGGCGTATATGACAAAAAACGCGCAGCCGCCGAGAAATTTGCAAAGGAACACAACATCCCCAAGGTTTATGATACGTATGAAGAGGTTCTTCAGGATAAGGAGATAACAGGAGTTGAAATCCTCGTGCCTCATCACCTGCACTGTGAATTGACCGTTCAGGCATGTAAGGCAAAAAAGCATGTTTCGGTGCAAAAGCCTATGGCGATGAATCTCGAGGAATGCAACAAAATGATTGCCGCCGCAAAGGAGAACGGCGTCAAGCTGAAGGTATATGAAAATTTTGTGCATTATCCCCCTTATAAGAAAGCAAAGCAGATGATTGAAAGCGGAGAAATCGGAGAGGTACGGGGTATCAGATACAAGATGAATAACGGAGGGCTCAATTCCCAAAATACTCCTGCCGCAAAAGTGCGTGCAAAAAAAGCCGGTGTTGAGCTGACGGACGATTTAATGCCCACAGGCTGGGCGGTTGACACCCTCTCCTGGACATGGAGGCTCAATGAAACGCTTTCGGGCGGCGGTCCGGTTGTATTTGATGACGGATATCATAAATTTTCAATGTTTATTGACCTTTTCGGGGAGGTTGAAAAGGTGAGCGCATGGAAATCACGGGTTCAAGAGGTATTCTCTGGGTGACGAGATGCACCGCCGAAATGCTCAGTGATGTCGCCCCTCTTGTGATGTACAGGGACGGTAAGCTTAACGAGTTCTGGGATATGCCACATGACTGGCAGGATTCCTTTATCAATTCTACTCATGACTTTATCGACTCGATAAAGCTTGACAGGGAGCCTGTTTTAACTGGCGAAAGAGGGAGAGAAGTGCTTAAATTTGCACTTGCGGCAATGGAGTCCTCCAAAAAACAAAACGAGGTCTTTCTTGACAGCTATGAAGATAAGCCCATACCCGAGAAAAAGGGCTTTATTAGCGTGTTAATGAGCAAAAAGGGTAAATAGAATGAATAAAAAGCGTTGTTTATCTGCAGCAGCAGAAATAAGAAAGTTAGCAATCACCGCAATGGAATCAGCAGGGTTCGGTCATGTCGGCGGCAGTATGTCCGTGTGTGATGCCCTGGCTGTGCTTTACGAGGAGATTATGAATATTGACCCTCTGAATCCCGAAAAGGAGGATAGAGACAGGCTGGTGCTCTCAAAAGGTCACTGCGGGCCAGCTCTCTATGCCGCCTTGGCATACAAGGGATTTTTCCCGAAATCGGAGCTTCTGACACTCAATGCCAACGGAACAAGGCTGCCCAGTCACTGTGACAGGCTAAAAACAGTAGGCATAGATATCAGCACAGGCTCTTTGGGTCAAGGGCTGTCCCTGGGGAGCGGCGTTGCCATGGGCAATAAAATGAAAGGCTTAAACAGTTACACCTATGTTATAGTCGGCGACGGTGAGCTTCAGGAGGGTCAGAATTGGGAGGCTGTCCAGTTCATTGCACACAGGTGTCTGTCAAATCTTGTTATCCTTGTTGATAACAACAAACGCCAGCTTGACGGTTACACTGAGCAGGTTTGCAGGCAGTTTGATATTAAAGCAAAATTTGAAGCATTCGGGCTTTTTGCCATTGAGGTTAACGGGCACGATGTCGAGTCGATTTTTAACGGAATATCAAAAGCCAAAAGCAGCGGTATGCCGGCTGCGGTTATTCTTGAAACCGAAAAGGGGCACGGCTGCAGCTTTGCCGAAATCCCCGGTTTCAACCATTATATGGTGTTCGACAGGGGAATGGCGGAACAGGCACGCAGGGAAATTGACAGAAGGTTGGAGGTGAGTCTAAGGGATGATTTGCAGTAAATTAGATTTTGATACCAAAGAAATGCGAGCCTCCTATTGCGATGCCCTTATTCATGCTGCCGAGCAAAATGAAAAAATTGTTGCTGTCGATGCCGATGTCAGCTTTTCAATGGGTACAGAGCCTTTTTATAAAAAATTCCCGCAAAGAAGCATTAACTGCGGAATTATGGAGGCTCATGCCGTCGGCTTTGCTGCGGGAATGTCTGCTGTCGGATACATCCCGTTTGTGCATATGTTCGGCACATTTGCCACAAGGAGGGCATACGACCAGCTTTTTCTTTCGTGTGCCTATCAGGATTTGAATGTCAAAATAATCGGCGGCGATGCGGGCGTAACGGCTGCGGCAAATGGCGGCACTCATATGCCCTTTGAAGATATGGCAATTGTCAGGGCTATACCGAATTTTACAATTATAGAGCCTGCCGACGGCACGATGTATAAATCCCTGGTGCCGTATATTGCAAACACCTATGGCAATTTCTATGTTCGTTCAAGCCGCAAAAAGTCTATAAAAATATATCGTGACGATGCCGAATTTACCGTCGGTCATGCCAACATCCTTACACAAGGCAATGATGTAGCGATTATCGCCTGCGGGATAATGGTTCATCAGGCTCTGCGGGCATATGAGCTTCTTAAAAAAGAAGGAATTAATGCCTGCGTTGCTGATATGCACACAATTAAGCCTGTTGATAAGGATGCGGTAGAAAAGCTTGCGAATGTCTGCGGTGCGGTTGTTACAGCAGAAAACCACAATATAATCGGAGGTCTGGGCAATGCCGTGGGCGAATGTCTGCTGGGGATTGACCCTGTTGTGCCTATGGAGAGAGTTGGCGTCAATGACACCTTCGGTGAAGTCGGAACACAGGAATTTCTAATGACGAAATTCGGCTTAACGGCGGAAAATATAGCGGCAAAAGCAAAAAAAGTAATCGGGAGGAAAAGAAAATGAGAGTGGCTGTAATAAACGAAGTCTCCGCAAGAGATAAGAACCCATACATAATCGAAGCACTGAAAAAACAGCCCGTTAAGGTTTTCAATGCCGGTATGAAGCAGGGCGAATATGAAACGGAGCTGACCTATATCCACACGGGGTTTATGGCTGCGCTCCTGCTTAACCTCGGTGCGGTCGATATGGTTATCGGCGGCTGCGGCACGGGTCAGGGCTTTTTGCTCTCCGCTATGCAGTACCCGAATGTTTTTTGCGGTCTTATTACCGAGCCCCTCGACGCATGGCTTTTCGGGCAGATTAACGGCGGCAACTGCATATCGCTTGCTCTTAACAAGGGATTTGGTTGGGCGGGCAACATAAACCTTGAGTACATTTTTGAAAAGCTGTTTTCGGACGAATTCGGCAGAGGCTACCCCGTGGAGAGGCAGTTGAGTCAGCAGCAAAGCCGAAAAACGCTTCAAAGGATTTCACAAAAAGCACATAAACCCTTTGCCGAAATATTTGCGCAAACCGACAAAGAAATTATTTCGACTGTTTTTAAACACAAACCCTTTACAGATTTAGTCGTAGGAGAATCAAAAAATAAAGATTTGAAGAAATTAATTTTATCAGAAAACTAAGGAGAAAAGAATGATTCAATCCTTACAAAACGGAATAAATGCGCTGATGTTTCTCTCATCCAAAAGGAGTGCGGGAGTAACGGAAATAGCAGGCGCAATAGGCGTCAACAAAAGCACTGCATTTAGAATTATGCAGACCTTTCTCACCAGCAACATTGTTGAGAAAAACCCCGAAACCCTGTGCTACAAGCTAGGCCCCGCAATTCTCAGGTTGTCACAGCAGTATTACAGCGGCCTTAATGCAGTAAGCATCTCAAAGCCTTACATGGCACGGCTGAGCGAAGGCTTTGGCGAGTCGGTTCACCTTTGCACCTTGTCAAATAACCGTGCCGTTGTGGTTGAGCAGATAACCGCCGATGGCAGGTTGATTGCAAATGCCAAAATCGGGGAGGAAGAACCGCTCCACTGCTCATCCGTCGGCAAGTGCCTTTTGGCATATGCGGATAATAGCAGGCAAGAAAAGATGCTGCGTGAAACAGCATTAGAAAAGTACACCGAAAAAACAATAACCGATGAAACTGAGCTTCAAAGAGAATTGGCAAGAATCAAAGAAAAGGGATTTGCAATAGATGATTGCGAGTTATCCGAAGAAATCCGTTGTATTGGCGCCCCGATTTTCAACAACAAGGGCGAATGCAGCTTTTCAATCGGTGTTTCGGGAGCAAGAAGCAGAATGACGCAGGAAAAAATTTATAAAATTGCGGAAGGACTTAAAAAGGTATCAGAAGCAATTTCCTCTGAACTTGGCTACACTAAAACAAAATAAAAAGAGAGGTGCTCATATGAAAAGGAACATGGCATCAAAACTATGTTACGGCAGCGGCGATTTATACGGCGGCGGAGCGTTTCTGGTTTTTTCACTGCTGTATATGAATTTCCTCATGCTCGTTGAAGGGCTTCCTGTTATTGCAACCTCGGCAATTATTTTAATCGGTAAATTATGGGATGCTGTGACTGACCCGATTGTGGGCAGGCTCTCTGATAAAACCCGTTCAAAATACGGCCGCAGAAGGCTATATTTTTTGATAGGGATTGCTCCCGTCTTTCTTTCCTTCATAATGCTCTTTTATTCCTTCGGGCTTGAGGGAACAACCGCAAAAATCATCTACCACACATTTGCATATATGTTTTTCGGTACCGCATTCACAATTGTAATGGTTCCTTATAATGCAATCCTTTCGGATATGACATCGGACTATAACGAACGAACCGCATTTACAACGGTCAGGATGGTAATGTCCGGCACAGCTTCGCTGCTTTGTGCGGTTGTGCCGGGGCTCATAATAAAAGCTGTCGGAGGCGGAGTGAACGGACCTACGCAGAAAAAGGGTTATCTTGTTATGGCTTCAGTTCTTGCAGCCGTTTTCGGCCTTTGCTGGCTAATTGTTTTCTTAGGCACAACGGAGAAAAAGGAGCTGCCTCCCGTTGAAAAAACCACTGTCAGGGACTGGATATCGCTTTTCAAGAATAAGCCCTATCGCAATTTTCTCGGCATATTCCTGACTTTCCAGATTTGCGTTGATTTGGTGCTGGCATTGTTCATTTTCTATGTTGACATTGTTGTGCTCAAATACGAGAGCTATGAGCTTATTATGGGAGTGCTGTTGGTGTGCCAAATTCTGTTTATGATTATTTACGGAAGCACTGCCAAAAAGAAGGGCAAGGTATTTCCCCTCTACATAGGCGTACCCCTGTGGCTTCTGACCTCACTGCTTTTTGTATTTGTCAACAGCAGCACAACTATAGCGGCGTTGATTGTTTTTGCTGTGCTTATTGCCGCAGGTGCCTCAGCAGGCAACCTTTCAACATGGTCAATGCTCACTGATATTTTTGATTTGGACGAAATACAGACAGGCAAGCGCAGGGAGGGCATTTACAGCGGACTGACAACTTTTTTGCGCAAGTTTGCCAGCGGAGTTGCGGTGTTTATTCTCGGAGTCGGTCTGCAGACATTTGGCTTTGACCAGACTGAGTATAATCTGCTCAAAAGCAAGGCGGCAGCCGATTTTGACCCGTCCGCCTATGCTCAGGCAGGCATTGTTTCAGGCATCAAATGGATGTTTATTCTAATTCCCTTTGTGCTTCTTGCGGTTTGTATGTTTTTTGTAACAAAAAATAAAATAAACAAAAAACGCTTTGATGCCGTATTAAAAGGGATTGAATGTCTTAAAGAGGGTGAAGGGCTGTCGGCTCTAAGTGATGACGAGGTCAAGGACATAGAAACGGCCGTTGGTAAAAAAGTCGATGAACTGTGGCAGACGGATACCGCATATGCTGTAAAATGAGAAAGACTAATCACAAGAGAATACTGTGCAGCGAATACTTTATTAAGGGGAATAATTATGAATAGCGGTTTAAATGTTGTTAAAATTCAAAGAACCTCTGTTCAGGACGGTAAAGGCATCAGGACAACGATTTTTATGCGTGGCTGTTCGCTGCGCTGTCAATGGTGTCAAAACCCCGAAATGCTCACCTCAGAGGTTCCCGTTGAAAAGGATTACAGTATAGAGGAAATCATAGAGGAGGCTTTGAGAGATAAGGAATACTATCTCGCCTCCGACGGCGGGGTAACCCTAAGCGGCGGTGACCCGCTTTTGCAGAATGCCGAAAGCCTTGTGGCTCTGCTTTCGGAGCTTAAAAAGGAAGGCATCAATATAGCGGTGGAAACAACGCTGTGTGCGCCCTACAGCACAATTGAAAGAGTGCTGCCCTATGTGGACACCTTTTTTATTGACCTGAAGGTTGTCGGAGACCCGGAAAAGCACAAGGCGCTTACAGGCATTGACGATAAGCTCATCCTCAACAACCTTAAAAGGCTCGCTCGTACGGATGCATATATAAAATTCCGAATGGTAATGGTACCCGGAATGAACGACAAAGAGGAATACATCGAAGCCGCCGCCGAGCTTCTGCGTTCACTTGACTATAATTCAATCGAGCTTCTCAAATACCACAATATGTATGAGGATAAGGCGAGAAGGCTTGAGCTTAAAATACCCATGCTAGGCATTTCGCCTGACCGCAGCCTTAACGCACTCAGGTTCGGGCTTGAAGCCTTCAAAAAGTGTGGCGTAATTGCCTATAATGTGAAGGAGAACACGGTTAAAAAAACTGCAGAGTTTACCGACAGGGTGCTTTCCATTCAAAATGATATACGGGAATCGGGCCGTGCGCTGTGCATTGAAGCTGATAAGCTTAAAACTCAGTTTTACAGAAAAAACGGATTCAACGAGCCAGTTCACCTTCACCGCAGCAAGCGCCTGAAATATGTGCTAAAAAACAAATCAGTTATTGTAAATGACAATGAGCTGCTTGTCGGCAACTTTACCTCTAAAAGGTGCGCAGGTCAGGTGTGGGCAGAGCAGTACGGGGTTTTATATGTTTCCTTTTTGCACAGAATCAATAAGCAGAAGCCGGTTTCCTTCAAATGCTCCGCAAAGGAGAAATGGTATTTCTACACCCGCATTTTGCCCTTCTGGCTAAGGCACAGCTTATTGATTAAGGTTAATTCAAGGCTTTCAGACTTTTTGGCAATGCTCGGCAGAAGCTCGGAGATGATAGCGGGCTTTAATAACAATTTGTCGGCAATCGCCCACTTCATTCCCAACTATGACCGTGTACTTGAATACGGCACAACCGGGATGATAGAAAGAATAAAGGCTCATGCAGCAACCCACCCGGGGAATGACAAAACCTTCTATGAGGGAGCAATAATATGCCTTGAGGCTCTTGCGGACTGGGCAGACCGTTACGCAGATACGCTGTCTGAAATGGCGGAGTCGGAGAAAAATGCCCGGAGAAAAGAGGAGCTCAAGGAGATGTCTGCAGTCTGCAGGAGGGTTCCAAGATACCCGGCAACAACCTTCCATGAGGCGTTGCAGGCTATCACCTTTATTCAAATTGCGCTATGCCTCGAGGCCTATGAAAACGCTGTCAGCTTCGGGAGGCTCGACCAAATACTCTATCCCTATTACAAGGCAGATTTGAAGGCGGGCAGAATAACCTATGAAAAGGCGAAGGAGCTGCTGTGCCTGTTTATTCTCAAAATGGATGAAGTAATTCTCGTCAATGACGGGGACAGCTTTCTAAATATCGCAAAGCTCTTTGAAACCCTTTCCACAGACCAGGCTCTGACCTTTGGCGGCACCGATAAAAACGGTGAGGATGCCACAAACGATTTGACCTATATGCTCATTGATGCCTGCGAGCTGCAACCGCTTTCAGTCAATATGTGCGCCCGCATAAACAAAAACAGCCCTCAAAAATATCTTGAACGACTTGCCGAAATATATGTTAACGGATGCCCGATGCCTGAGCTTTTCAGTGATGAGGAATACTTTGAGGCTATTATGCGCAAGCATGACACAACAATAGAGAATGCCCGCAATTATGCCATTGTCGGTTGCGTTGAACCGATAGCCAGTGATGACCATTTCGGCAACACCGACTCTGCTAATGTCAATGTATGCCTGCCTCTGCTTCAGGCTGTCAAAGGGCAGGAGTATGACCTTTGGAACTATTCCACAAAGCAGTATATTAATCTTGTTATTGACAGATTCTTTGAATACTTTTTCGGCAAATACAAAAATTGCCCGTATTGCAGCATGATGACAAGGGTACGGCAAAAGTCCATAGAAAAGCGCAGAGTCAAACAGGGCATGTATATCTACAACCCGCCCGGGAGCATGGAGGAGCTGGTTTCACGCTACTGCGAAAGGCTTCAGGCGGTAACAAACTCCGTTCTAAGGGATCAGCAAAAAATCATTAAAGCGCTCGGCGAAAGCTTTACGACTCCGCTCGCATCCTCCTTGTTTGACGGATGCCTCAGGCGAGGGAAATGTGCATATCAGGGAGGCACGGATTTCATAAGCAGCGGCATTCAGGCAGTGGGTGTGACGGACGCCGCCGATTCATTTTACGCCATCGAGCAGCTTGTTTTTAAAAAAGGTCTGTACTCAATGTACGATATTATCTATGCAATTGATAACAATTTTGTGGGCGGAAAGAATCAAAAACTCCTGGCAGATATTCTGGCTTTGCCCAAATTTGGAGATGACAGTTCAAAGGAGCCTGCCGAATGGGTAACCGAAGTCATGCGTTTCTGGAACGAAGCGCTTGCCAAGGTTCCCAACCCTGACAGGGGAGGAGTATATTCCGCAGGCTATTATGCTTTAAATGTCAACGATAGATACGGACTTAAAACACAGGCGCTGCCTTCCGGCAGGCTCAAGGGTGTGCCTCTTGCAAACAGCATTACCCCGCACTACGGCATGGAGGAGAGCAATCTGATGTCATCGCTCAATTCCGTTGCAATGGTCAATTACAAGGACTATGCGCCCAACGGCACAACCGTCACCTTCCACATTGACAGCGCATTGTTCCCCGGGGATGAGGGCAAAAAAAATCTTGCGAGCATTTTCAAAACATTCCTCACAAAGGGCGGTATGCAGTTCCAACCAAACATAATTAGCCGTGAAATTCTAATTGATGCCTACAATAACCCCGAAAAATATAAATATCTGATGGTGCGTGTGGCGGGCTACTGCTCCTATTTCAACGAGCTTTCAGACGAACTCAAAAGAATAATAATTAACCGCACCTGTTATGTATAATGTTAAATCCAATGCGTGTAATAATTATTTAACGGTTGTAATATTTATTTTTGGAGCGACACTTTTGTGCCGCTCCTTTAATTTTGTCATTTTAGGCATTTAACTTGCGTAAATTAAGTAACAACAATAGTTTTTAATGTACCTATACAGGTGATTGGAATGCATGAAACGGCTCTGGTGCAGGATTTGGTAAAGGCAGTCGAAAAAACAATCAGACAAAACAATATAAAAAAAGTCAACTCAATAGCTTTATCCGTGGGCACTCTTTCAAACGCTTTGCCAGATGCCCTAATATTTGCATTCGAGGCATTTACACACAGCGGCCTTCTTAAAGGCACAAAGCTTATAATAAAAGAAATACCCGTTAAGGCCTGCTGCGAAGCCTGCGGGCAGTATTTTGAACCCGACGGTTTTCCGTTTGCCTGCCCCGAATGTCGGGGGAGATGTTGTTCTATTACTCAGGGCGAGGAGATATATATAGAAAGTCTTGACTGTGAAATTTAATGAAGAAAGGGCATCAAACATGGCTAAAATAGAGGTTAAACAGGACTTATGGGCATTGAACAATCAAATTGCGGCAAAAAATCGCAAGGCTTTCAAGGAACACAGTATATTCGTTATTAACATAATGGGCTCCCCCGGGTCAGGCAAAACAACACTGCTTGAGAATATCCTCCCCGCACTTTCCGCCGAGTGGAGCACAGTTGTAA
>JAAZFZ010000108.1 GCA_012511485.1 Clostridiales bacterium
TCGCTATATGGCGGCTAGCATAGCGGCTCACGATTTTATCCGCTCGGGAGGGCTCGGCAGGGTTAACAATATATCCTTCGGCGGTCAGCACGCCTTGAACTACGGGGTAAGGCCCGCCTGGTATTTTGAGGAGGGCAAGCAGGGCGGCACAATAAACGACCTTGCTATTCACGGCATTGATTTGGTGAGATATATTACCGGCCTGGGAATCAGCCGGGTTCTTTCCGCAAGGTGCTGGAATGCATACGCAAGGGCTGTGCCTCATTTCAAGGATAGCGCTCAGTTCATGGTGGAGCTTGACGGCGGTGCGGGGCTAATTGCCGATGTTTCTTATTCAATGCCAAAGGTCAAGGGCTTTTCACCTAAACAGACATGGCGTTTCACAATTTGGGGAGAAAAAGGGATACTTGAGTTCAACTGCGCCGACAATCTGGTTGAACTGACACTTAACGGTGAAGAAAAGCTGAAAATTATTAAGAATGAAAACTCCGCCTCAAACCCGATGTGCGATTTTCTTGCTGACATTGAGTGTAAAGGTCGAGAGCTTGACACCCAGAATGTCATTAAATCAACAAGAGATACTCTCTTAATTCAGCAGGCATCGCTTTAAGCATACAAAAACAACTTCAAGCCGCAGTTTTTTGTGTTGCTATGCAAAAAATAGGTGTTCAGTTTTTAGAAGCCACAGATAATTGGGGTGATAAAATGAATTATCTCAAAAATAAGCAGTACAATTTTATTGATTTATTAAGATTTATCATGGCGTTTTTTGTAATCTACATACACAAACCGTTTTTAATGGATTCCTATCCTTTAATTAATATGATAATTACACAAATGTTTGCAAGGTGTGCCGTTCCGTTTTATCTTGCTGCGGCCGGCTTTCTGTTTTTCGGCAGAGCTCAGTCAGGTCAAAAAACTCCCTCAAGGGAGTACCTTTTAAGATACATAAAACGCCTGCTAATAATGTATTGTGTCTGGAGTGTTTTATATATTCCCCCAAAGCTCTACTCCTGCATAGTTCAACATGAGAGTATGCCGGGGATGCTGCTGGATTATTTAAAGCATATATTCTTGCACGGAACTCATATTCACCTCTGGTTTTTGCCCGCTCTTGCCATTGCAATTTGCCTGACTTATCTTTTTTTAACAAAGCTCTCAATCAAAGCAACTCTGGTTATTTCAATATTGATAAACCTTGCTTATAAAGCTTTTGTGTTTTCAACACACAACGAAAAGGGCGAGGATTATTTTTTGATTCTATCGGTTTGTTTTTGCTTTGCTTTTGTAGCTATCGGAGCATATGTAGCTCAGAATAAAGGCTTTTCGAAAAAGGCAAATTATTTCGGCTTAGGGATTTCTTTTTTGCTTGTTGTGATTACCGAGATAATCCGCTTCAAAGCGGAATCCACTTTTTTGAAGGAAAAAAACATTTTCATGTTTGGGATTATCTACTTCCTGCTTTCAATTGCAAAAGAAATTGAATTAAAGCCGAGGCTTTGTTATTTATATCTTCGCAAATCATCTTCGCTTATTTATCTTTCTCATTTACTTGTGGGCGAAAGAATGCTCTACACCCTTGCATACCTGATTGGTCAGGAGCAATTGGGCTATAATCCCTTATTTAAGTTTCTGTTCGTTTTGCTATACACCCTGCCCCTTTCCTTTGGCCTTATTTGGCTTGAGGAGAAAAAGCATTTCGGAATAATAAAGAGGCTGCATTAAAAAGACATTAGCCTAAGCTCAA
>JAAZFZ010000109.1 GCA_012511485.1 Clostridiales bacterium
GGCTGCATATGCATGGATATAGGCGCTTCAACCGGAGGTTTTACCGACTGTATGCTTTTAAACGGTGCAAGAAAGGTCTATGCCATTGATGTCGGCTATGGGCAGCTCGCCTGGAAGCTCAGGCAGGACGAAAGGGTTGTAAACCTTGAACGCACCAATTTCAGATATGTGACCCGTGAGCAGATTCCCGAAGAAATCGATTTTGCCAGCGTTGATGTTTCGTTCATCTCTCTCAAACATATTTTTCCCGTTATGTACGGGCTCTTAAAGGACGATGCACAGGCGGTTTGCCTCATTAAGCCGCAGTTTGAAGCCGGCAGAGAAAATGTCGGTAAAAGGGGAGTAGTCCGTGATAAGGCGGTGCATATCTCAGTAGTCGAAAATGTGTGCAAAGAGGCTCAAAGAAACGGTTTTTTTGTTAAAAACTTGGATTATTCGCCTATCAAAGGCCCTGAGGGCAATATTGAATACCTCATGCACATTGTAAAAAACAATATTACCGATTATGATTTAAACTTTAATTTTTCCGATTTGGTCGGGATGTCGCATAAAGAACTGAGCGGTGGTGAATAGTCATTGAAATTTTCAATTTTGCCGAACCTAACTAAGGAGGATGCTCTGAGCATTACTCTTGAGGTTTGCCGTAGGCTTGACCAACTCAAATGCATATATTTTATTTCTAATGCATATAAGTCAAATTTTGTTTCAACAAAGGCCGTTTTTGTCAACGAAAATGAATTACTAAACGCCTGTGATGCCGTAATAACCGTTGGAGGGGACGGGACTATCTTGCGTGCCGCGAAATCTGCCGCAAAGCTCGGCAAGGCGGTATTAGGCATTAATGCCGGAAGGCTCGCTTTTATGGCAGGGATGGAGAAGCATGAGCTCTCAATGTTGAACAGACTTATTGATAAGAGCTTTACAATTGATAAAAGAACGATGTTAAATGTTCGTGTTGAGCTTGACAATAAAATTCTTTTTGAAGATAATTGTATTAACGATGTTGTTTTTTCACGCCTCGGTGCAATGAGAATAATAGACATTCTTGTCAAGTGCGATTTCAAGCCAATAAATATTTTCAGAGGGGATGGCATAATTGTTTCAACCCCGACAGGTTCGACTGCTTATTCACTTTCAGCTGGCGGTCCGGTGGTTGACCCTGAAATAAATTGTATGATTTTGACACCCATTTGCACTCATTCGCTGTTTTCAAGGTCATTGATTTTCAAGGAAGATAAAAAGCTTACAGTGACCGCTGAAAATGACAGTGAACTTGCCCTCTCATGTGACGGCGGTGCATTAATAATAATTCCCGAAGGGGCAAGCGCTCAAATCTGCACTTCTAAGCTTACCGCAGACTTCATCAGAATAAAATCGGATTCTTTTATTGATGTTCTCAATAGCAAGCTGACTCAACGCAGAGTGTGAATTCTGACCAAATTATCGGAAAGGAATTTTAAAATGAAGAAGAAAAGGCATGAACAGATATTAAAACTTATTGAGAATTACAGCATTTCAACACAGGACGAGCTTTTAAAAAGGCTTCGTGAAAACGGATTTGAAGCAACTCAGGCGACGGTTTCCAGAGATATTAAAGAGCTTCGTCTGGTTAAAACTATGGGCTCGAACAGTACATACC
>JAAZFZ010000110.1 GCA_012511485.1 Clostridiales bacterium
AGCTCGCCGTTTTTCTTGTATAATCTGAGCCCCATGGGCATCATCTGGGAGTTCTGTGCGCTGTCATAGAATTCGATGAGTCTCTCCACAGGCTTATTGTATAGAGCAATTTCGGCACCGTTGGCTATAATATAATATCCCTTCCATATCTGAATCATCCATTCATAATTGTCATATGTAAACTTAACCCGGACTGTCTGATAATCGAAACGCAAAGCAGGTGCAAGGATATCATCAAGCTCACAGAAGCCGAAATCCCTCTGCCAGGCATCCACTGCTGTGTAGAAGGTCAGCTGCTCCGTATCCAAATCAAAGCCCAGCGCAAAGCAACCGTTGCCATCCTTGCCATAAATGAGCTTTGTTGTCTTGTCATAGTAAATGCCGCTTGCAAAGATATGATGCTCCCCGTTGTCATCATCATATTCGCAATAGAATTCGGACAGGTTTTCATCATGGTTGAAAAGATAAACCTGAAGGCTATTTATTCCCTTTTTATAAAGCTCAATAAAAGCGGATATGGATGTGAGAGGGTCGGGGTCCTGCTCTTTGTTTAGCTGTGTGCCGATATCCTCAAAGGCGGAGTAAGGAACCTCTTCAAGATAATCGAGTGCCTGAGAATCGGGAACTCCCTTAACGGTTTTGCAGCTCTTAACCTCAACCCTTTCAACTGCGGAGTCAAAGCTCTGCATAACAGCGCTTGCCGTAATTTTCGGCTCAAGCTTTCTTTCAACGGGTATGGGTGTACCTGCAGCAGTCAAAATAATTACAGCAAGGGATAGACATACAGCCTTTGCAGTTATTTTTTTCATTAGTTTTCCCCCAGTGAACTTATTACCACAATCTACTATTATACATAAAAAATCACAGGAAGTAAAGATTATGTATCACTTAATAGAGCCAGAGAAGTATATATGTTATATAATGTATATACTTCTACATCTATCTTCTACATCGGGTTCAAAATCTTTACGTGATATGGTATTATATATAAAAAAAGAAAGTGTGTAGGGATATGAGCAGTCAACTGCAGAATATTATTGATAAATCTGAAAGGGCGGTTTTCTTTGGTGGAGCGGGGGTATCAACCGAAAGCGGGATACCCGATTTCCGTTCGGTTGACGGGCTTTATAATCAGAAGTTCACAAGACCTCCCGAGCAGATTCTCAGCCATACTTTTTTCATGCACCACACTGAGGAGTTCTTTGATTTTTACAGAGAAAAGATGTTGTGCCTCTGGGCAAAGCCGAATAACTGCCATAAAAAGCTGGCGGAGCTTGAAGGAGCGGGCAGGCTTTCGGCGGTTGTCACTCAGAACATAGACGGGCTTCATCAGCTTGCGGGGAGCAAAAATGTTTTTGAGCTCCACGGCTCGGTTCACAGAAACTATTGCATGAAATGCGGCAGGTTGTTTGATGCTGAATTTATGCTTAAAAGTGAGGGAGTGCCGCTTTGTGAATGTGGGGGAATAGTAAAGCCCGATGTTGTGCTCTATGAGGAAATGCTTGACGACGAAACCGTCAACCGGGCAGTAATGAGCATCCGTCAGGCCGACACACTGATTATCGGCGGAACCTCTCTTTGCGTTTATCCGGCGGCATCAATGGTCAGGTATTTCGGCGGTGATAACCTTGTGCTGATAAACCGTGACGCCACTCAGATGGATAATGAGGCGACTCTTGTAATAAGGGAGAATATAGCAGAGGTTTTTGCGGGGCTAAATAGGAATTAAATATACTATCTTTTCTTTTCTTTTTTCATTGTAATATTAATATAAGTTTTTTGTCAAGAATAATTTTTTTGACAAAAACAAAGAACGCTCCGAAGCGGTTGCCCCGAAGCGTTCTTTGTTTTTATTCTGATATGTTTAAAAAGTAATAAACAAACAATAATCTAATGGGAGATAAGGCCTAAACAGAATACCCGCATTTATGTAATCATTATTTTATTATTCCGCAGCCGATTCTTTCGCCGGAATTGCCTGCAGGTTGAGTTCTGTAATCATCGGGGTCCATATGGATTATTATGGGCTTGCCGATAATATCACGGGTCCTGAAGCGGTCCGTATAGATTATCATGTATCCGTAGCCATTATTTGAAAAGATGGAAGGCAGGTCTCCGGCGTGGGCAGGGTGGCTCAAACCTTCAGGGTTTAAGTGACCGCCTGCTTTTGAAAAATCATCCGGCACGCAAGCCTTGCCTTCGTGTATATGCACTGCAAAGGGGGAGGGTTTTATCGGCAGGTTGATAAGCTCAATTTTAACAATTGTGCCGTTAGCCCATGGATAAAACTTTGCGCTTCCGCTCAGATGAGGTGCGTTTCGGTTGCCTTTTATGTCAGCCTTTGCGCAGGGAACGCGCTTCAAAAGGTCGGAAATACTTATGAACACAGGTGAACCTCCTATCTGTTGTGACTTTGGAGAAAATTGATGCTATTACATTTTATGCCGCATTGCCAAAATTGGGAAACAATAATGTTAAAAGAATCAAAAAAGCCTAAAATAAAAAGAAAAAAGCATTGACAAAAAAATTGCCAACGCTTATAATGTTAAAATGCATGATTAAAATGGAGTGTTATGCCCTGCACAACTTTATCCAATCAAATTATAGCATATTATTTTCACAATGCAAGTTAAATTTTAGTCTTTTTTTGATATTTTCTAGTTTGTGCGCAGGGCTTCCATATCGGTGACGGACGATAAAAAAGAACGGAGTGATATGCCTATGCTGAATGTTGTTCCAGTCGAGCGTGGAAAAACTACCCGTATGAGCTTCGGCAAAATCAATGAGGTTATGAGTATGCCCAATCTTATTGAAATACAGAAGGCTTCATACAGATGGTTTCTCAACACTGGGCTTCGAGAGGTCTTGAGAGATATCGGTGAAATCAACGATTATAGTGGCAGCTTGGTTTTGTCATTTGTCGATTACAGAATGGATGATGAACCCAAATACACTGTTCGTGAATGCAAGGAGCGTTATGCAACCTATGCTGCACCGCTCAGGGTAAAATCGCGCCTACTCAACAAGGAGACAGGTGTTATTAAAGAAAAGGAAGTCTATATGGGCGACTTCCCGATTATGACAGAGAGTGGTACCTTTATTATTAACGGTGCCGAGCGTGTTATAGTATCTCAGCTTGTCCGCTCTCCGGGCGTCTATTTTGATATGACACATGACAAAACGGGTATCAGGCTGTTCTCAAGCACAATCAACCCAAACAGGGGTGCGTGGCTTGAGTACGAAACAGATTCTAACGATATATACTATGTCCGTATTGATAAAAACAGAAAAATTCATATAACAACATTCATCAGGTCACTCAGTCAGGAGTTAAGCACAAACGAGCAGATTCGTGAATTCTTCGGTGACGACGAGCGCATTAACGCCACCCTCGAAAAGGACGAAACGAGGAACACCGAGGAGGCTTTGATTGAGGTATTCAAAAAGCTGCGACCGGGAGAGCCCGTCACTCTTGAAACGGCTCGGCAGCATTTAGACAATCTATTTTTCGACTCTCACCGCTACGACCTGTCCAGAGTCGGCAGATACAAATATAATAAGAAGCTCGCAATTTCGTCAAGGCTCAAGGGCAACAGAGTAACCCGCCCGATAATTAGTGAATTAACGGGTGAAATCCTTGCCGAGGCGGGTGAGCTTATTACAAAAGAAAAGGCTGCCGAGGTTGAGCAGCAAGGTGTCAAAGAGGCTTATGTTCTTGCAGATAATGAGCATGAGGTTAAAATCATTTCAAACCAAATGGTTGAAATCTTTGACTTTATTCCTGAAGGATTTGAAATCTCTAAAGAGGAGCTTAAAGAAAACGGTATTAACGAAAAGGTTCGTTTTTCCGTTCTTCAGGAGATTCTTTCATCCGAATATGACGATAAGCAGGCCTTCCTTGCGGTGCTCAATGAACGCTGTGCTGACCTCATTCCGAAGCACATTATTGTTGACGATATTCTTGCCTCAATCAACTATATTAACTGCCTTGCACACGATATTGGCTCTGTTGACGATATTGATCATCTGGGCAACCGACGCATTCGTTCAGTAGGCGAGCTTTTACAGAATCAATTCCGTATCGGCATAGCAAGAATGGAAAGAATCGTCCGTGAAAGAATGACTTTGCAAGCTCAGGAGGATGAGGATAAAATAACTCCTCAGACTCTTATAAATATCCGCCCCGTTTTAATGGCGGTTAAAGAGTTTTTCGGCTCTTCACCTCTTTCGCAGTTTATGGATCAGACGAACCCTCTTGCGGAGCTTACTCATAAGCGCCGCCTTTCCGCTCTCGGCCCGGGCGGTCTTTCAAGGGACAGAGCAGGGTTTGAAGTCCGTGATGTTCATTATAGCCACTACGGTCGTATGTGCCCGATTGAAACTCCGGAAGGTCCGAATATTGGCCTTATCTCTTATCTTGCAACCTTTGCACGAATCAACGAATATGGCTTCATTGAGGCTCCCTACCGCAAGGTTGACAAAGAAACGGGAGTTGTTCTCGATGAAGTAACCTATATGACCGCCGATATGGAGGATGATTTCATCGTTGCACAGGCAAATGAGCCTCTTGACGAAAAGAGCAAATTCAGAAACCCAAAGATAAACGCCCGTTATCGTGACGAGTTCCTTGAGGTTGACGCAGCGAAATCCGATTATATGGATGTATCACCCAAAATGGTTGTTTCTGTTGCAACGGCTATGATTCCCTTCCTTGAGAACGATGACGCAAACAGAGCGCTCATGGGCTCTAATATGCAGAGGCAGGCTGTTCCGCTGCTTAAAACAGAATCGCCCATAGTCGGCACAGGTATGGAGTTTAAGGCGGCTATAGATTCAGGGGTTGTTGTGCTGAGCAGGGAAAGCGGCGTTGTAATTCATGTCAGTGCTGATAAAATTGTTATGCTCACAGACAACGGCGAGTCACATACCTATGAGCTAGCTAAATATATCCGTTCAAACCAAGGCACCTGTATAAACCAACGTCCCATTGTCAGTATCGGTGAAAGGGTAGAAAAAGGGCAGGTAATTGCCGACGGCCCCGCAACCGACAACGGCGAAATCAGCCTGGGCAAAAATGCTCTTATAGGCTTTATGACATGGGAGGGCTATAATTACGAGGCCGCTGTTCTCATAAATGAAACGCTTGTCAGGGACGATGTCTACACCTCCATCCATATTGAGGAGCACGAAACAGAGGCCCGCGATACCAAGCTGGGCGAGGAGGAGATCACCCGCGATATCCCCAACGTGGGCGAGGACG
>JAAZFZ010000111.1 GCA_012511485.1 Clostridiales bacterium
ATGGTGATAACCCATAATGCCTGCGTTGTAGACACCTCCACCGATTTCAACATCCGAACCGACATTGCAGCCTGTTATTATCACCTTTACATTGTTTCTTCTGTTGTGCTGCCCGAAAATTCCGGAGGCAGAACTGTTATTTGCGCCATTCGAAACGATTTCAGTGTTGCCCAATACATTACAATTCTCAACAGTCATATCATTGGCTGCAGATGCTGTTCTGGCTAAAATACCTGCCGCAACTGCCCCTTCAATCCTGGAATCGTACAAATTACAGTTGCGGATTGTGCCCAAAAAGGCACCTGCAAAACCGCCCGTTATGCCGCCCTGTGTATTAGATGTTGCATTCACATTATTAACAGTAGTATTGCTTATTGAGCAGTTTTTTATAATTGAGGAGGAGGTAACTGTAGCACTGCTCACGAAGCCGCCGGCAAAACCGGTCTGAGCTGTGATGCTGCTATTAGATTCCCCTGTTTTATCAAGGCTGACACCGTTTATTGTCAGAGTACCGACAGCTGTCGTAAGTGTTTGGGTTAAGCTATATAATGCACCAGCCATGCCTACAAGACCACCAACATATTCAGAACCGTTTACGCTTAAATCATTGATGACCACATCCGGCTCAACAGGGTCCTGATTAGAGGCGGCACCGATTTGAAGTGTGCCGCCAGTGCTCACGAAGCTGCCGACTAACCCGCCGACAAATCTTGAGGTTGGGGCAGAAACTGTTGCACCGTTTATTGTTACACCGCTGATTATGCAATGTGAATTATCAACGCCTATAATACCGGCAAATATGCCTGCGTTTGTGGTCGTAGCAGTAAGGGTTGCATTTGTGATGCTGATATCTGTAAATGAACAATCGCCTTCCATGTAGCCGACAAATATTGAAGAATAGAGCCCGCTACCTGTTGAGGTGATATTGACAAAGTCAAGGTTTGAAAACGAGCAGCCGTTTCCACTCTGGAAAAACGCCACATTTTCATATGACAGAGGGTTGCCATAAGCATCATTTTCAGGGACGATATTCAGGTTGCTTATTGTGTATTTGCCCCCGCCGGGCTTTTCATCACCGAAGAAGGAGCCTTGAAATGAAGCGCGTTCGCTAATAGTTTGATAGGTGCCCATGGCTGTGAATTCATAGCCCTCCATGTCAATATCGCCACGGATAACATAATCCTCCTCGTCAAGAGTTGAATCCGCAGCTAACTCCGGATAATTCTCATTGAGGAAAATGAGGTCGTCCCTTGTGGAAATGATATATGCATTCAACTCGAGATCCTTTGAAAGGCCGTTTAGTATATTTATTCTCGCCTTGAGCCCTGTTTGATTGTGAGTAATTGTGACTGTAGTGTTGACAACATCTCCAAGAGCTGAAAAATTAAACCTCAGAACACTGTTGTTTGGCCCTTGAAATACGGTGGAAACATTGGACAGCATTGTGTTATCGTAGTCAATTGTCAGGTCTGAGAGCTGAACATTTTCAAAGTATTCAATGCCCTGCGGCATATTAAGAGTAACATAGCTCGAACCGCCCGGTGCAACCGAGCCTGCACTTTCGTTGAAAGCCCACTTGACAAAACCTGTTGTTAACGGACTGGTAGGCAACAAGGGCTGGACAGAGGTATCATCACTCTTAAAGCTCCAGTAAACATTCGAAATAACAGCTCCTGAAGCAACTGAGCCGAAAATTAAATATTTGAATAGTAAATCGTTGACTAAGCCCGAAGTGAAGCAGTTTGTAATGCGCGCATTGCTGCCCACCGAGCCTATAAAGCCGCCAATGGCGTTTGGTGTGCCGGGTATAGCACTAAAGCTCTCGCCTTTGAGCATATCGGATTGAGAGCCGCAATCTTCAATAATGCAGACACCACTTGCCCTTCCGGCAAAGCCGCCTACATTTGAGCAGGACTTTCGCTCTATTATTACATCTATATCTGTCATGCAATCAGTCAGATAGCAGTTGCCTTCAATTTCATTGAGAAATGAACCTACTTCCGTTGCGGAAGTCGTCACCTTCCCGTTTGCAGTAGCATAGAGATTCACGTCGGAGAATGTGGCACTGAATGCCTTTCCGAAAATAGCTGATGATATGTTACCGTTGAGAGTGATGTCAAGGTTACAAATATAGCCATATCTTAGGTTAGAGGCACTTGTCTTCCATGCCTCCAAGTCACTCGTATTAGAGTCCCTTTTTCCGTAAACACCTGAAAAGAGAGTTGATATCACAGTCAGTTCATGTCCGTCACCGTTAAGCGTTCCGCTAAAAGCATAGATAATCCAGCCAGAGGGCACATTAATGTCTGCTCCCAGTTTAAAATGAGAGTATCTGGCATGTCTTATCAGGTTAAGCTCATTTGAATTTGAAATAATAATCGGGTTTTCATATGTAAGACCGGCACCCACCTCGGCGGTTAAAGTCTGCAAAACAGTGACCGTAAGCTGTTGTGAAATGACGGTTTCCTGAGCACCGATATCAGTTGGGAATTCGATATTTACATTATAATTCACCTGATTCCATGCACCCGGATATGTTCCGGCGTCAATTTCAAATCCGCTTTGAGTTTGAGTTAAACTCATTCCCGTATCGCTGCTTACAAGGGAGTAGCCTGCTATGGTGTCAAAGTCAATGCTTGTATTGCCCCATGTCGGGACAACATCTGTTGTTGACACAGGCACATCAGTGTCTTCAACTGCCACATTGAGTACGCTGACAGCTCTAGTCATACTATTAGTCAGCAACTGGGAATCGCTATAGGCACAGGGATTGCTCCTGCCGCTTATCTCCGCCGACCAGTAGCAGTTGGTGAGCACTCCGGATGAACCGTTTCTACCTATAACTGCACCGATATCTCTGGGCAGTGAAGGGAGCGAAACGAGCGCATAACAATTCTCAACCACAGTGCCTGAAGAAGCCTGGCCGATTATACCGCCCGTTTGAAGATATGTATAGAATGAACCTATATTTTCATTGCCGACCTTACCCGTGGCAATACATTTTGAAATTGGGCTTGTGGATGAGTTTTTGCCCACAATCCCGCCGTATATATTGAGCAAATTATCTGGCTTATAGTAATACATACCGATATCCAGCGCACTGCAGTTTACAACTGAGCCTTCGTTTTCAGCAACAATGCCGCCAAAAACCTTCATGCCATACATATTGTAATGGGAGGCTGTCACGCTCTGGGCATTTGAGATGCGCCCCTGCACCGTGCAGTAGGACACTGTGCCGGCATTATAACCGGAAATGCCACCAACAACGCCACCCTTAGTGAAGTTATTAGTCACAGGAGTGCCTGTGCCACACATATCTACGCTGCACTTCGTAATAGTGTAGCCCGAATGGTTGTAGCCGGCTATGGCACCCGAATATGTAGAGGACGACTGGTCGTTAGTCGGGCTCGAAGGTGTTGAAGTGATTTTTATGCCCGAAATTGAAACATCGCTTATTGTGCCTTTGTTTTGCCCCGTTACACAACCTATATATTTTCTGGTACCTGTAATACTTATTGTGATATTGCTGGCTGTCACCGGGGTATTTGTACCTCCGATTGTGCCGAGGTTTGAGCCGCAAATAATGCCATATCCGGTCGGTAGCATATAACCTGAACCTATTTCAACGGATTCCGTAGTAATAGTGTTGTTGCCCGTTACCGTCAAGGAGAGGTTATTAAATTCACAGTTTGAGATTGTGCCGGCATTTTGAACAGCCAAAACTGCGCTGACAGCATTCTGCATATATGAGGTGGTGAGATTGCAGTTGATAAAACTTACATTATCAATTACCGTGTTCGAGCTCAGATAACCGAAAATGGCAGTGGTACTTCTGCCCTGGCTGGTTACATCCAAACCGCTGATTGTATAGCCGTCGCCGTCAAGTGAAAAGAATACATTTGACGGGTAACTGACAGCGTCGGCGGGATTCATTGAAATCAGTGAAGTGAAGCCGTAATAGTCCTTAAAATTGTAATCAGGGTTTAGATTGCCGCTGAAGGTAATCGGAGACAGGTCGATATCTGCAGTCAATTTAAAATACTTATCGGCTGAAGATGTATTATTGATTATAGACTGCATACCGAGAAAATCATCTAAAGTGTTAATTTGATACGGATTTTGCTGTGTACCCGTTCCCCCATTATAGTCAATAGTCAGGGATTGAACGGAATGTTTGACACGGCCGCCGCCGGTTATGACATTGACACCGTTACGGTCCAACTCTCCGCCCTCGGTTGTTACTTGAGCGCTTGTAGTCTTTTCGGTTTCTGATGTTGTTTTTTTCTCTTTAACTGCGGAGGTAGCTGTTGAATTCAAATCCTCCGCAGATACAATTATGGAGCTGATTCCGGTTGAAGACAGCAAAACAGATGCCGTTAACAGCATTACCATTAACCTTTTGACTATCTTTTTCTTCATTTTGCTACCTCCGGCGAAATAATGTATGTAAAGTATATAAGCTTTACGGATTATTATTGCAGGTTGAGTTTAAATATTGCTGTTTTACCCCACATCATTTGAACTCTTTTTATCCTGCTCTGCTTTTATTTTAGCTATGCGCTCTCTTTCGCGCTGACGCTGCTTTGCCTTTGCAGCTCTTTCTTTTTCAAGCTGTGCGGCCTTTAGTCTATCAAGGCGTTCCTTTTCACGCTGTTTTGCCTTTGCAGCCCTCTCTTTTTCAAGCTGTGCGGCCTTTTCTCTGGCAAGGCGTTCCTTTTCACGCTGTTTTGCCTTTGCAGCCCTTTCTTTTTCAAGCTGTGCGGCCTTCTGTCTTTCTATGCGTTCCTTTTCACGCTGCTTTGCCTTTGCAGCTTTTTCTTCCTCGAGAGCCCTGAGCTTCTCTGCACGCTCTTTTTCCCTTTGAAGCCTTGCTTTCTCTTTGGCTTTTGCAAGCTTCTCTGCTTCTATTGCCTTCTGCTTCGCTATGCGTGCTCTCTCTCTCTCTTTTGCCGCCTTTTCTTTTGCAAGAGCTTTTTCTTTCTCTTGCTTTGCCTTGAGAGCGGCCTTCTGTTTTGCTATGCGCTCTTTTTCACGAGCTTTTTCACGGGCAATTCTTGCAGCCTCACGCTCTTTTTTGCGTTTCTCAATTTCTTTCTTACGCTGAATTTCAGCCTTAATACGAGCTTCAATCGCTGCCTTGCGCGCTTTTTCAGATTCGAGTGCTCTGTTAATTGCAGCCTTAATTCTCTCCTCGCCTGCAATTTTCTTCTTGCTTGCTCGCTTAACTTCATCCAGGAAAATTCGCCTGATTTCGACCTCTTCAAGATCATAATCAATCACAAACTCTTCGGCAAGGCGTTTGAGAATTTTGGGCTTGATTTTGCGCTGCTTGACCTTGCCTTTTATTAACTCCGGATGCAGAGAATTATTTTTAAGCAACATATAATTGACCGCAACCTGCTTATAAAGCTCGTCACGGGTTTCGTCGGTTACCATTTCATTGCTCTCTTTTGAGACAATTTCATAGCCGACTTCATCATAGGCTGAAATGAACTGCCAAAGATTAAGGCAAGCCTTGAAGTTCGGATCCTTGCTGATAATATTTGTCCTCATAATGGGAGGGCGCACGGGAGTACATCCGTGTAGCTCATTAATAAATGAGGAACGCGCAAATTCATTAACAATGCCTTTAATTCTCTCAATTCTCTGAAATGCCGATGCCTGCTTTGTATCTTTAACACTTGAATCAATCTTTTCTTTTTCCTGTGAGGACTGTGTTGAAATCTCGAGCTTATATGAAATTTTTTCCCTTCCGTTTGCAATATCGCTTTCCATTTTCAGCGATGTCATATTCTCGTTATCGGAAAGGCCGAAAAGAACATTATAGCGAGCATCAATGAACCGTTGAAGATTCATCATTAGTGTATAGATAAAACGATTTTCGTATATTTCATAGCTTTCTTCACGGAATACATTTAGAATCTGGCTGGGAGTAACTCTGTCATCATCGACCCTTGCTATCAAATTTGTATGCTGCGCGAGGTGACGCACCGACTCTGCGGTTATCTTTCTAGCGCGCTCGATAGGAACTATTTCTTCCTCCTGAACGATAAACTTGCGGGGATTCCTTATTATCGTATCTAAGGGAATAATACATTCTTCAATTGCATCTACCCAACGCAAATCAATGTTCTTTTCAAAATACTTGCTGAACAATGATAATCTATTATTCCCGCGTTCGGTAACATCAAGGATGTGCTCATAAAAGTCATTACCTTCCATGAGGGACGATATGCTCTCTTTATATTCGTTATATAAATCCTTGTATGATTTTTCCATGTATATAGTCCCTTCCTTCGATTGTAGGCATTATTTAGATAAGCTTCTGGAGTCTTTCAAGATAATCCTTGGACTCTTTCATATTCGATTTGCCAAAGTTCTTATTAAGATATGTAATCAAACCGCCGATTTCATCACGGATGAATGAAAGGTTGAGTGACTCAAATTTACGCAGAATCTTGTGGCAAAGCAAAAAGTCAAGTCCGTCAATTTCAGTGCCGCCGCAGCCTACATATGAGGGTATGAAATCGGTTAGCTGCTTTACAATACGGTTACCGAACGCCAAACGGAAATGTTCGATAACATAGTCATCAAGCTCGGCAAGCTTTCTTAGGCTTTCTTCGGAAACCTTGTATTTGACCTTTGACTCTCTGAACATCTCTTCAAGATGCTTATAGTTGAGTGATAAATTTTCAGTCCACGGGGCGTCGAAATACTTACCCTTTGAGTTAATGTCTATCGGAATGGCACGGTCATAAACCTTATCGGTAACTGCGAATGTCGAGTCATCGTTATTGATTGTGCCGACATACCACATATTTTCGGTAAGTCGGAGCTTGCCGTCAAACGAATGCTTAGGGCCAGTAGGCCAAACAGAGGGTACAAGGCTGTCAACCCACGCATCACGACTTGGCATTTCAAGAATTGAAAGCATTTCAGCAAAGTAATACTCAACACGGGCGATGTTCATTTCATCAAGGATTGTAACGAAAATATCCTCTTTATATGTAGCTTCATACATCTTTTTAAGAACTTCCGTTTCATTGAAGCGTTTTGTAAATTCATTGAAGTAACCGAAAAGCTCGGTGCGGTCACGCCAGGAAGGCTGGACTGATGCAATAGTGGCGTCGTTTTTGAGGAATTTACCAAATGCATAAGGAAGCGAAGTTTTACCGGTACCGGAAATACCCTGAAGGATAATGAGCCTTGTTGTGGAAAAGGCGGCCAGGAACAGGCGTATGATTTTATGGTCGTAATACAGCCCCATCCTTGAGCTCGCATAGTTGCGGAACATATCAACGATTTCAGGCAATGTAATATCGTTGTTGTAATCGGGCGGCTCATAGTTCTCAAGGGCAAGGTCAACCTGGGTCAGCTTATAGAAACGGCTGAAATCCTCATTGGTCGCATCCGTATCTGCGCCCTCGCCTTCCTCTTCGCCCTCCTGAGTCTCATCGATGAACGGGCTTTCACCCGGCCGAAGGCCGAGCTGTGAAACCTTCATAGCAAGGATTTTCTCCTTCTCGGTTGTGAGCTTTATTACCTCTCTGTTAAGAGTAGCAACTTCGTTAAGAAGTTCTTCCTGGTCTACAACTGTTTTGTGGAACCTGACATACTTCTTGATAAGAAGAACAATAAGCCAGATTATGCCAGCCAGAACAGCTAAAACAATAATAATGGATAGAATTGCCAAAATCCATGTTCCTGCTGAGAATTCGTCTTTCCATTGACTAAAGACATCAATATATTTCGGGATGTTAAAGATATTTTTGATTCCCACACCGATACCTTTAATTATTCCCCATATGCCCTCAACAAAAAACTGGCTCAAAAAATCTTCCAAGAACTTAATTAGAGCTCCCATACTTAGTCCACCTTCTCAATTTGTTTTTGTAATAATATTGCTATAGTTAACACTAATAAATCCTTAACAGCAACCGTTATCCGCCGTTATCTTCAAACGATGTACCTGTCTTCTCCTGCCCGGTTTCTTCTTGCGCCGGGACTGTCTGCGGTTGTGAATCCGCATTCTGCAGCTTTTGCTGCTGAGCAAGATATTCGGCAATCACCCTATCCTTTTCTTCCTCTGTTTTGGATGCAATCTCCTCGAGCGCTCTTTCTTTTTTGCTTTCAATTAATGTAATTATGAATTTATATAGCTGAAAGGCAAACAGTAGTGCAAGCGGAACAACAATGCAGACCAAAAAGCCTTTCGGAGAGCTTAGAAAATCCAAAACCATGCCGAGGTTGCTGATTTTTTTGCCTGTCCATAGGCCGACAATATAGTCGGGTGACAGCTCGTCAACATCTGACTCTTTATTATGGTCGCCTCGAGTAACATAGGTAATTACTGTTTGATTATAAATTTCAAATCGTGTTTCCTTTTTTTCGATAATTCTGTGAGTGTTGAGAAATCTGCTTTTATTGTCCGGCGAGTATTTCCAGAAGGTGACAACATCACCCTTTTTTAGGGTTTCGGGGTTGCAGTCCATATCAATAATGAGGTCGCCCTTCTCAAATACGCCGGACATTGAATCGGACTGAACAGAAAGAAATGAATACCCGAACAGCTTGGGCACTCCGCTATCCCTCGAGGAAAACGCCATAACAGTAACGGCAACCGAAAAAATAATTATTATGAAAATTGCAATGTCTCCAAGTACACTTAACGCCTTTCTTGCTTTGTCATTCATAGGATTTACACCTCATTATTGTTTCAATATCAAAGGTCATTAAAACTTTGAAAAAGGCTCTCAAAGCATTAATCGCCTTTGATGCCTGCCACGGGCGGCGGCGCCGCCGCCCGTGAATTTTATTTGTGCAGTAGGAGCCATTCATAAACGGCCCCAAAGTTAGCTAACAACGAGGGCGATTTATGAACCGCCCCTACCAAAGAGAATGGGGAGATTGGGGAGTTGTATGGGGCGGGGCGACCGCCCCATACTAATTTCAATAATTTGCAAAAAATCTTTACTTTGATTTAACTTAGGGGGAAGGTTCCTCGTCAGGAATAAAGTTGAGGAGGAGATTGATACCGACTGTGCCGCCGCTATATGAACCTTGACATTGGGCATCCTGACCTTCAATCCAAACTCTGACAGTAATGCTCTGAGTCCCTGCATCAGTAAAAACAAGTTCGTATGAGTCGATAAGTCCTGATTGGATTGTGGTGGGCGTAACATGGGCCGCAGTCTGGGCAATACCGTTCAAAGCCTCTGTTGAAGTTACGTCAGAGTTTATTGCATTATAAGCACCGTTGCTATCCGCCGCATAGATTTTTGTTCCTTCTGAATCAGTGATAGAAGCATAGGCAATAGTAGCAGTGTTAAGACCGCTAATTGAGCTTTCGCTTCCAGTGCCCTGAGTGAATTGAACCGTACCGGGTTTGCCGACACGCAGGTTCAAATCAAACTCAAGGTAATCAGCATTAGCTGTTGCAGTACCCATTGTTATTACATCATCGGCAAGTGAACCCTTTCTGAAAGACAGCGTGTCATCTCCTAGTCTTAAAGCGTCAACAGGTGCGAAATTCAGTGCAGAGAGATCAAGTTCCTTAACAGTTTCAAAGTGTTCCTCTGTGATTGTTGAAAACCAATCCACATTGTTTAGTGAGAGCTCAAGACCGCTCTGAGCTGCTACTCTTACATCAAGATTTTCGACTCTTGCTGAATTGCTCATTGAAAACCATGCATAGGTTGCTGATGTCAAAACAATTGCAGAAACAACAAGCATTGCAACTGCTGACAAAAGAGAACGCTTTTTCATTGACTTTTTCATATGTTTTCCTCCGAATAAAAAATTTTGAATGCTTATCAGCGTTCAATTAAATATATATCCTTAAAGTGTGTGCGAATCCGGGTGGCTGCAAGTTGGATTCCGCCTTACCCGTGCAGTGTCTCCCCTACGCCTGCACGGCGCTTGCGGCTTCTTCCTCCAAAACATTGAAGTTCATGGAAAGCTTGCATTCGCCTCCCAGGATTTCGTCCACACATTCTGGATCCCATCCTTCAAGCCAGATGACAACAGTGTACTTATCCACATCACCGGCTTCAAAGTTTTTCCTTATGTCTTCGCAAACCTTTAAATCCGACTTAAAAAGCTGGTCTATTGCAAACATTGCATATTGATTATTTATGTCGCGCGGGCGTTTGCCGTAAACGGTAGGCTTGCCGTTCCTAAACAACATGACCCTGATTGCATCGTCAACACCCTTTGTGTAGGAATCAATGTCAATGCTCATATAGTAGTCAATAGTATCCTTGCCGCTGTTTTTAATATAAAAGGTATAGGCAATATTGTTTGTGCCGTTGTGGCTTCCGTTGACATTATCAAGCTCCTGAATTGACTTATATGTAGGGTCACTGGAAATATAATTGCCTGAAGTTTTCGGGTCATTTGTGAGCCATTCTTTGGTAATGTTCGTCATATTCTCAACTGCAGAACCCTGCAGCATAATTGTCGGGTCGCCAAAATCAGGGCTTTCGCAAATTGAAATTCCCTTCTCCTTAAAGGCATCAGGGTCCAGGTTAACTGTAAAACGACCTGCCTTATTAACAAAACTGACGCAGGCAAAGCTGATTGACATTATCAGCAAAAGCAACAAAAGAACAACGAGCAGCAGCTCTATCATCTGATTTCTTTTGCTAACCTGCTTAGCGGTTACACGAACCTCTCTGCGTGCCCCTCCGGCAACAGCCGCCTTAGGCTCACTCGCTTGCTTTCGGCTCAAAGCTACTCAGCTCCTTTCAGTTAATTAATCTTAATCTGTCTCTCGGCAATAGGCTTACCGTAATAAGGACCCTTCATCTGGTCAACGCCCATTGCCCGAAGCAGGGCAGCTTTTTCTTCATTGTCAACACCGTCAACCTTAACCTTTGTTTCGATTTTTTTCGCAAAATCAATTATGCCCTGAACAACATTTTGCGCCCGCTCGTTTTCAAGTATTCCGTCAAGCAGGCTTGCATGAACCCCAATATAATCCACCTTATAATGACTCAAATGAGTAAGAGAAGTGAACTCAACCCCAAAATCGTCAATTGAAACTAAAAAGCCGAACTCCCTGGCGTCATTAATGTTTTTAATAACCTGCTCCTTTGTGTTATCAAGGATGCTCTCATTTATGTTGAAACAAAACTTATCAGGGTCAATCTGCTTTTTCTCGATGATTTTTTTTGCCTGATTAAGAAAGTAATTTTTTGCAAGATATTTGACTGAAATCGGAACTATAATACGGTTAATAAATACATCACGATTTGCGCATCTCGTTATTGCGTCACAGCACTCTTCAATTGCCCATTTATCTATTTCACAAATCTGATTTGATTTTTGTGCAATGGGCATAAACTTTTCGGGCAGGAGTACGCCGAGTTGCCTGTCGTTTATCTGCATACTGATTTCATAATCAATTGCCATATTCAGATGAACATCAAACACCGGCTGATAAAAAATCTCAATCGCTCTTAAACGAGAACCACGGCTGACTGCCGTTTTGTTTTCTTGCATATTAAGGCACTCCTCATCAGCTTATTATATATGTAGACCGATATAAAAATCGATAATTGCTAAAAATTTAAACAAAGACATACCTTCACTGTTTTACTTTACCATGAGAGGATAAAATTGTCAACAAAATTTATCTATTTTTGTCATTTAAAAATTTCTATTTTAAGTTTCAGATAGATAGCATCAATTATTATTTAAACCAAAACAAAAAATAGAAAAAGAGTCTAAAAAATTGTCATATAATACTATGAATAAAAAAACAAAAAGATTATTTGCCGTTCGTTTTTTTATAAAAAAACAATGCGAAAACAAGCCGATTTTATCGATTGCCTTCGCAATGTGTAGTTTTCTATTCTTTTTTCGGGAAAAGTATTGAGCATTTCTCTCTGATATTCTGCATTACTTCGCTCACATCGAGAGCAAGGCCGCGCGCATAATTATACTTATGACGGTATGCTTCTCTCTGCGTGATGTAGAGATAAAAGGCCTTCGCTTCATAGCCCATCAGCTTTGTTTTTGGGGTATACCCGCAGATAGTTGCCCGACTCCCGTCATGGCGGCAAATCTCAATATTTTGAAGCTGTGAAATTGACCCGACAGTAATTGTCCCCTCGTCACCTAGTATCTGAGAGCCGCTGTAGCTCTGCGCAAGTTTTGAGTATGTAAGGGTAACCTGCTTGTCGCTGAAATCGAAAATAGTTGAGCCATAACCGTCCGCTCCGGTTTTTATGAAGCCTGCCGAGGATGATATTTTTTGCGGGATTCCCAAAAAATCAAGTGCAGGATAGACGCAGTAAATGCCCAAGTCCATTAAGCAGCCTCCCGCAAATTTCGGGTTAAAAACATTGGGCAACTCCCCTCGTTTATACTGAGCATATCTGGATGAAAACTGCGAATAATCAAAGTGGGCGCTGGTTATCTTCCCTATTCTTTTTATGGAGTTTATCAAAAGCTCTCTGGCGGGAGAATAGAGGTACATTATTGCCTCCATATAAACCAGCCCTTTCTCTTCCGCTATACACTCTAGCTCTCTGAGCTCTTCGGGCGTAACTGTTATCGGCTTTTCGCAGATGACATGTTTGCCATTTTCAAGCATCAGCTTTGACTGCTCATAGTGAAGGGAATTGGGGCTTGCAACATAAACGGCATCAATATCTGAGGATGCAAAGCTTTCAATATTGGTATAAACAACGGGAGAACCAAATTTTTGTGCAAAATCCTCACCCCTGCGCTCAGTGCGTGAATACACTGCCGCAAGCTTGAGTCCGTCAACATCCTGCGCTCCGATGATAAATTCCTCGGTGATTTTTCCGGTGCCTATCACGCCGTATCTTATCATTACATCAGCTCCAGACCCATCACGACAGAACCTGAAACTGTCGCAATTTTTTTGAAACCGTATTTTTGGTAAAAGCTAATCCCCTTTTCGTTCTTTGCGCCGACCACGAGCATGAGCCCCCTAATTTTTTTCTGCTTGAGGTGATTGACAAGGGTATCCATAAGCTGAGTTCCAAGACCCATTCGCTGGTATTCGGGCAGAATATCGATATGCATATGCGCAGGATAAAAGCCTGCGTATCTTTTTGTTATCATTGCCGACGCCTTCGCAAGCATCGCCTTGAATGTCCCGCATTTTTTAATTATGGGATAATATTTTTCAAAAAAGTTTTTCTCATACCTTGAATAGTTTTCGGCGCAGATTATGTAGCCCACTGCATTATCGTCATCATCAACTGCCACAAAACAATTCTGAGGCTCGCACTCAACATAATAATTGCAGAAGGTATTAATTATGGCTTTCCGCTCAACCTCGGTTTTTTTTCTCATATCAGTTGTTTTCAGGCAGATGCTTCTGACACTGTCAATATCGCTTCTTTCATATGGCCTTATTCCCGGCATGATAATTCCTCCTATTATATATATATCATGGTATCAGCTCATAAAACAGCTTCAACTGCCGCCTTCATGCCCTTTGATTCAATCAAAGCAAGGCAACTGCCGACTCTTTGTGTCAGCCCTTCAACAGTATTTAAATCCATATCCCAGAAATTCCTGTTACCAAGCACTGCTTTTGCGGTGCCGTCTTCGCCCCATACCTTTGCCATAAACGAAAGAACCTCCGGATTATCACGGATTTCATAGGGCTCTTCGTTTCTGCCGCCGATATACTTGCCGTCAATAAAACGCCCTTTATAAAAATAGATAAGCGCCGCAAGCCCGTTGGTCAGCACAGGTGGCAGTGAACCGTTGGCGTCTTTATAGTCGAGCAGGCTTTCAAGGCACCTCGCCTTAAACTTAGAAACGGAGTTGAGTGAAATGTCAAGCAGCCTGTGTTTTATAAAAGGGTTTTCAAATCTTTCGATTACAGCCCTTGCAAAATAATCCAGCTCCGATGCCGGCAGGTTGATATTGGGCACAATCTCATCAAAAATAACTTTGGTAATGTATGTAAGCATTTGAGTGTCATTCATCATATCGAGCACGGTATCGCACCCGCAGTGATAGGCTGCAAGCACACTTGCGGTATGTGCGCCGTTGAGAATCCTGACCTTCCTTGTGCGGTACGCCGTCATATCGTCGGTAAAAATAATATTAAGCCCTATACGGTCAACGGGGAATTTCTCAATCCACTTTTCGTCACATTCTATAACCCAAAAAAGGAAGGGCTCGCAGGTGACAAGCAGCTTATCCTCATAGCCGAGCCTTTTTTCTATCTCGGGGTATTCATCTGAGGGGAAGCCAGTAACAATCCTGTCAACCAAGGTGTTTGCAAATCCGCAGGCTGTTTGAAGCCAATTGGTAAACTCATCACCGAGTGCCCATTCCTGCGCATATCGATGAACTATCATTTTTAAATTGTCGCCGTTTCTTTCAATAAGCTCAACAGGAAGGATAAGCAAGCCCTTATCCATATCACCGTTAAACTCGAGGTATCTTTTATAAAGAAGGGCGGTTAGCTTTGCAGGGTAGGAGGTCTGCGGGGTTTTGTCCAATCTGTCTCCCTTATTATAAGCAATGCCCGCCTCAGTTGTGTTGGATATGATAACCTCAAGGCTTGGCAAGCAAATTGCCTTTATAAGCTCCCGGTAGTCAGTATAGGGATTGATGCACCTTGAAACGCTTGTGATTCTTTCAAACCGCTCAACGGTTTTGCCCTGCTCCTTGCCTCTCATAAGCACAGTGTACATACAATCCTGCTCGTTGAGTTTTTCACACATACCCTTTTCAATTGGCTGCGAAATAATGACGCTTCCGTTGAAAACGCCTTTTCTGTTTGCACTCTCGACAATCCAATCCGCAAAGGCTCTAAGAAAATTGCCCTCACCTATTTGCAAAACCTTCACGGGCAGTTTTGAGAAAGTTTTTTCGTACCTTTGGTTAATTTTGAGCATTAAGCGTCCTCCCCTTCATTTAACTCATAAAGGTTGCGGTTGAGCTGCTCCCACTCTTCCATTTTTTGCAGCTGTCTACCTTCGAGTTCTTCGATTTTTTCAGAAAGCTCCAAAAGCAGCTCATATTTATCTGCCGTTTCGGGGCTTGAGAGCTGTGCGCTCAGCTTTTCCTTCTCTTTATCCAGCTCATCGACAGCCTGCTCGCAGCGTCTTATCCTGCCCTCAAGCTTTCTGATTTCGCTTGCCCGCCCACGGCGCAGCTTATAATCGCTGACCTTTGCAGGCTTCTTTTCTTCCGCAGCCGGGCTTTCAGTAATAAGGGAGCGGAAATAATCATCATACCCGCCCGAAAACTCCCTGACCCCCTCAGTGCTCAGACTCAATATTTTAGTTGACAGCTTGTTAATAAAGTATCTGTCATGCGAAACTATAAGCATTGTGCCTTCAAAGCCCAGAAGAGCCTTTTCCAAAGCCTCCATTGATGTAATATCAAGATGGTTTGTCGGCTCATCTAGCAAAAGGAAATTTGCACCGGAAAGCATGAGTTTTAGTAAAGCCACTCTTGCCTTTTCTCCGCCGCTCAAATCCGAAATGGGCTTGAAAACATCCTCCCCTTTAAATAAGAATGCAGCAAGAGCGCTCCTTATTTGAGTCTGGTTCATTTCCCTATGGCAATCCCATATTTCGTCAATAACCCTTTTTGATTTATTGAGACACGCAAGAGTCTGGTCATAATAGCCGATTTTGACATTGGCACCGAGAAAAAAGCTACCCGAATCCGCTCTTATGGCTTTTGTAAGAATCTTCAGGAGTGTAGTCTTTCCGCAGCCGTTTGAGCCTAGGAGAAATACCCTTTCATTTTTCATTATTCTGAAAGAGACGCCCGAAAAAAGCCTGCTTTCATCAAAAGCTTTTGAAATATCCCTGACGGTAAGCACCTCGTTGCCGCTCTCGCACAAGGGTTTGAAGTCAAAGCCGAGGACATCCTCCTCACTTTCCGGCTTAACAAGCTCGGCTAGCTTTTTTTCAAGCATCTTCTCCTTGCTTGCGGCTGTTATAAAATTGCGTTCCCTCCCCCAGCGGCGCTGCTGCTCAATAATGGCCTTTATATGCTCAATTTCCCCCATCTGATTGTCATAGTTTCTTTTTATAACTTCTGTTTGAATTTTTTTGTGCTCAAGGTCTTCGGAGTCATTGCCATTCCACTGCGTTAAGCGGTGATGCACCAGCTCCATTGTTTTTGCGGTCACCTTGTCGAGAAAATACCTTTCATGGGAAATAATTAACGCCGCACCCTTATATTCAGCAAGGAAGCTCTCAAGCCATTCGATGCCGGAGATATCAAGATGATTTGTCGGCTCGTCAAGCAAAACTAAATCCGAACCCGAAAGCAGTAGCTTGCCCAGACTCAGCTTTGACCTCTGCCCTCCGCTAAGACTGCTGCACGGCAGGTCAAAATCCTGCTCGGCAAAACCCAGACCCAGTAGAGCCGACCTAGCCCTGCTCCTGAATGTCAGCCCGCCTTCCCGCGCAAACTCATCATGCAGATTTGACTGGCGATTAATAAGCTCGCCCAGGTTGCCTTCATTCCTTTCGATTTTCTGTGCAAGAATTTCAAGCTCCGCCTCGATTTTTATGAGAGGCTCGAATACGGATTCCATTTCACCGTAGAGAGTTCTATCGGAGCCTTCACAGGCGTGCTGCTGTGCATAGCCCAGATTTATTGCCTTTGATTTGACTATTTGACCGCCTGTCGGCTCAAGCTCCCCTGTTATAAGTTTAAAAAGAGTGGTTTTGCCCGTGCCATTTGAGCCGACAAGCCCAACCTTGTCCCTTTCGTCTATTCTGAAATTGACATTTTTAAACAGCAGGCTTTCGCCAAAGCTCATATTCAGATTAAATGCATTGAGAACTGCCATAGATTTTACCTCAGATTTCGGTCTCCAGTATATTCAGCCTGCCGCTGATAATAATTTCCCCGCTCTCTGCGGGAATAAAAATGCTTTCTCCCTTATTAAGGCGAAGCTTTGTACCCGCACACCGAACTTCTCCGCTGCCCTCGAGAGCAAGAAGGGATACAAAGCTCTTTTCACCCGCAAAAGACCTGAATTCACCGTCAACCTCATATGTGCAAACGGTAAAAAGCTCACAGGAGGTCAACATTTTCTTGTTTTTTTTGTAAAGCTCATGGGCTTTACAGCTATCTTCATTCCGTGGTTTATACGGGATGGTATTTGTGACTGCAACGGATTTTTCTATGTGCAGAGCCCGTGGTTTGCCGTCCGCTCCGACTCTGTTATAATCATAAACTCTATATGTCGTATTTGAATTCTGCTGAACTTCGACAAGTAAAATACCTTTACATATTGCATGAAGTGTACCTGCCTCAATAAAGAAAAAATCACCCTTTTTGACCTTGATTTTCCGAACAAAATCGAGCAGGGTGTCATCTTCAATTGCTTTTTTAAACTGCTCAGATGTGATGTTCTCTTTGAAGCCCACAATAAGCTCGGCGCCCTCGTCACAATCGAGAATATACCAACATTCCGTTTTGCCCGCTTGCTGCTCAACCCTGCGTGCATATTCCTCCTGCGGGTGCACCTGAATGGAAAGATTATCCCTAGCGTCAATAAGCTTTATGAGAATCGGGAATTCGGAGAACCTTGCGGCGTTTGTTCCGCATATGCTCTTATCCCTTGCAAAAATCTCGCCGAGAGGAGTACCGGCAAGCTCACCGTTTTCTACAACGCTCTGCCCGCTCGGGTGGCATGAAAGAACCCATGCCTCGGCGGCATTGCATTTGTCAGTTTTTATCGAATACTCGTCGATAAGCCTCCTGCCGCCCCAGATTGTGCTTGAAACTGCCGGTTTTAGCTTTAAAGGGTACATAAAAAATGCTCCTCCGTAAAATATATCTGAATTATTTTATCATATTTGTCCAATAATTGCTATAAGTATTTATAGGGAGGACTATTATGGATACTGTTAAAATATTCTCACTTGACAGGAATAGAAAAGCCGAAGGTAAAAGCGACAGAGGCAATGAAATAATTGAAGATATCAGAAATATATGCAAAATGCTGGACAGCGCATATGAGCGATTCCAGTATGAGCAGGATGAAGACCTTGTTGATGCAACAATTTATGAAATGGAAGCCCTGAAGGCAAGGTATCGCTATCTGATAAGAAAGGCGAAGGCAAGCAACATAGCAAACCTTGAACTGACCGCCTTCTGGGACGCAAACGGAAGGGTTGATTAGATGGGACTCGGATTAAAAATCTTTGTCGGCACCGTATTCATCCTGGCTGCCATAGTAATCATTGGGGCTTTGTTAAAATCAAAGCATGGACTCAGGGGCTTTATTCTGACAGCACTCCAGGGAATAATTGCTATTTTCGCCGTTAACACTGCCGGGCTTATCACAGGTGTTACCATAGCGGTGAACTGGTACACAATAGGGTTCGGTATGATTTTCGGAACACCGGCAGTCGTTGCATTGCTGATTATGGGCACAATATTCTAGAATTTATTACGACATACCCCGCCAAAAAGGTCTGCTTTCGGCGGGGTAAAAACGTAATATTTTTTTTCAGTTTTGGACTTGCTTTTTTTAAATCTATCGTATATAATAATTTCTGCACTCGCGACATGGACGTTTAGCTCAGCTGGTAGAGCATTCGCTTGACGTGCGAAGGGTCAGCGGTTCAAGTCCGTTAACGTCCACCAAAAACAGCAGCTCCGAATTCAGCTATTCGGGGCTGTTTGAGTTTTTAAACGGCTGCCTTTTGCATAACGCATAAGGCAGCCTTATAATTATCTTTTTCTTTTAATATGCCTTACCCCAGTAAAGCATGAGCTTTGCGCTTTTGCCGCAGCAGACACATTCATCGCTGATTTGCTCTTGTTCAAACGGGATGCAGCGTGAGGACACACCGGCGATATCCTTGAGTTTTTCTTCACATTCCTGCTCGCCGCACCACATTGCCTTAATAAAGCCCGGGCGGTTATCGGCAATGTCTTTCAACTCCTCAAGGTTCGTTGCGCTGTAGGTCATTTCCTCGCGACGCCTGAGAGCCTTTTCAAACAGCCCGTCCCTGACTGCTTTGAGAAGCTCGGTTACCTTTGCTTCAAGCTCGTCAAGCGAGACAACCGTTTTCTCCATATTATCCCTACGGACAAGCACGCACTGGTTGTTCACAATATCCCTGGGCCCTATTTCAAGGCGAAGGGGAACACCCTTCATCTCATACTCCGAGAACTTCCAGCCTGCCGAATTATCCGAATCGTCAAGCTTGACTCTGAAGCCTGCTGCCAGCCTTTGCTTTAGCTGCCTTGCCTTGTCGAGCACCCCCTCCTTATGCATTGCAATGGGAAGGATAACAACCTCAATGGGAGCTACTGCGGGGGGAAGTACAAGGCCGTTATCGTCGCCGTGTGTCATAATAATAGCTCCGATAATGCGGCTTGACAAGCCCCAGGATGTCTGGTGCGGATACTGCAGGGTATTATCCCTGCCGGTGAACTGAATATTGAAAGCTTTGCTGAATCCGTCACCGAAATAGTGCGAGGTTGCGCTCTGCAGCGCCTTGCCGTCATGCATAAGAGCTTCAATGGTGTAGGTCGAAATTGCACCCGCAAATTTTTCCTTCTCGGTTTTTTTGCCCTTTACAACAGGTATTGCGAGGCACTGTTCTGCAAAATCGGCATAGATATTTAACATTCTTTCGGTCTCTTCGATTGCATCTTTTGCGGTTTCATGCATCGTATGACCTTCCTGCCAGAAGAACTCCATAGTGCGCAGGAAGGGTCTGGTGGTCTTTTCCCATCGGACGACGGAGCACCATTGGTTATATAGTTTAGGCAAATCCCTGTATGAATGGATGATTTCACTGTAATGGTCACAGAAAAGTGTTTCGGAGGTCGGGCGCACGCAAAGCCTCTCCTGAAGTTTTTCGTCGCCGCCGTGAGTCACCCAAGCAACCTCGGGAGCGAAGCCCTCAACATGGTCCTTCTCCTTTTGCAGGAGGCTTTCGGGGATGAAAAGTGGCATCATAACATTCTCATGACCTGTTGCCTTGAAGCGGGCGTTGAGCTCGTTTCTGATATTCTCCCACAAAGCCGTGCCGTACGGGCGCACAACCATGCAGCCTCTGACACCCGAATAGGATGCAAGTTCAGCCTTTTTCACGACATCTGTATACCACTTTGCAAAATCCTCTTTCATAGAGGTGATTTCTTTAACCAATTTTTCTTGCTGCGCCAAAATAAAGACCGCCTTTCAAGTCCTTTTGCTGATTAATTCTCATCAATATATTTGACAATGTCACGAACCGATTTGATTTCCGCCAACGCCTCGTCAGGCACTTCGATTTCAAATTCATCTTCAAGGCTCATTGCAAGGTCAATAAGATCCATACTGTCAGCATCCAGCTCTTCAATAGTTGTGTCCAAGGTTATCATGTTTTTCTCAACAATATCAAACTGATTGCAGATGATTTTTTGAACCCTTTCAAAAACCATAGAGTTGACTCCTCTCAAAAATATTTTAGGTAAAGAAAAAGGTTTTCGATTCCTATGATATGAATATTATTAACTATTTGTCACTTTGTCAAGCTAAAAATATTTTTTTTAAAAATTGAAACCATAAACTCTTTTTTTAAAGTCTTTCGTTGCCTGAATTTTGTTCATGTGCTATAATATTTACTTAAATATATTATTTTCGGAGGATAATATGCTGCCCTCAAATGTTGAAAAAATTCTGCGTCTGGTTGAGAAGCCCGGCCGCTATACCGGCGGTGAGCTGAATTCGGTGATAAAAGATAAAAAAACAGTCGATATAAGATATGCGTTTTGCTTTCCCGACACTTATGAAATAGGTATGTCACATCTCGGGATGAAAATACTCTACAGCCTTGCAAATGCCAGAAATGATACCTGGTGTGAGCGTGTTTTCGCGCCGTGGAAGGATATGGAGGAGCAGATGAAATGTAAAGGTATACTCCTTTACGGGCTTGAAAGCGGTGACAGTATCAAGGATTTTGATATTATCGGCTTTACTCTCCAGTATGAGATGTGTTACACGAATGTGTTGAATATGCTTGACCTTTCCGGCCTGCCTGTCAGGAGTGAAAATAGAAAAGCTCTCACTCCGCTTGTTATTGCGGGCGGTCCATGTGTCTGCAATGCCGCGCCGCTAGCGCCCTTTATTGATATATTCCTGCCCGGTGAGGGTGAAGAGGTCACAAATGAGCTTATTGACTTGTTAAAGGAGCATAAGAAAAAGTGCTCCACAAAGGAGGAGTTTCTGATTGCTGCGGCTCAGGTTAAAGGAATATATGTTCCAAGCCTGTATGATGTTTCCTATAATGAGGATTTTACGATTAAAAAAATTGTCCCCTTGAAGGGCGCTCCCGAAAGGGTTGAAAAGCGAATAGTGTCTGACCTTGATAACTGTTTTTATCCCGAGAATTTTGTTGTGCCCTTTCTGGAGGTTGTGCACGACAGAGTAACGGCGGAAATATTCAGGGGCTGCATAAGGGGCTGCCGGTTTTGTCAGGCAGGCTTTATATACAGGCCGATACGGGAAAAAAGCGCAAAGATTATAAATAAACAGTGCAAAGCACTCTGCGATTCAACGGGCTATGATGAAATCTCACTTTGCTCACTGAGCACCAGCGACTACACTCAGCTCAAGCCCCTTCTGGGCGATATGCTTGAATGGACTGACAGCGAGAAAATAAACATTTCACTGCCAAGCCTTAGGATTGACAATTTCCCTCGGGGGCTTATGGAAAAGCTGACGGGTGTGCGCCGCAGCGGCCTTACCTTTGCGCCCGAGGCGGGAACTCAGAGGTTGAGAGATGCCATTAACAAAAACATTACCGAGCAGGAGGTGCTGAGCACTGCCCGAAAGGCATTCTCCGGCGGGTGGATATCGGTGAAGCTCTATTTCATGCTCGGACTGCCTACCGAAACAATGGAGGATGTTGAGGGTATTGCCGACCTTGCGCAGAAGGTAGTTGACGAATTTTATAAAAACCCCGATAAACCCAAAGGGAAGACCGTTTCCGTTTCGGTGAGTGTGTCGTCCTTTGTACCCAAGCCCTTCACTCCCTTCCAGTGTGAGCCTCAGGACAGCACGGAGCTTCTCCTCAAAAAGCAGAAGCATCTCAGGGACTGAATCAAAACCCGAAAAATCAACCTGAGCTTTCACAAAATCCCGACAATATCCCTTGAAGCTGTTCTGGCAAGGGGTGACAGAAGGCTTGCCGATGTTATTGAATCTGCGTGGCGCAGGGGTTGCAGATTTGACGGGTGGGATGAAGAATTCCGTTATGAACTGTGGGAGCAGGCTTTTGAGCAGGCGGGAATCAACCCCGAATTCTATGCAAACCGCCGCCGTGAATATGATGAAATCCTCCCGTGGGACCATATGGACTATGGTATCAGCAAAAGCTTTCTGATAAACGAGAGCAAAAAAGCAATCATGAGCGCAACCTCCCCGCATTGCAGAGAAAAATGCAATGCCTGCGGAGCGAGCAGGCTCAACGGAGGTGTCTGCCATGCGTGCGGTAAGAATATGGTATAAAAAATACGGTACGGCAAAATACATTTCGCATCTTGACCTTTACAGATGCCTGAGCAGGGCTGTGAGAAGGGCAGGTATTCCGCTCTGGTACACCGAGGGCTTCAATCCCCGCCCATATATTAATATTCTCCTGGCTCTCCCCCTGGGTCAGCAGGCTGATTGCGAGCCTGTGGATTTGAAAATTGAAGGTGAGATAGATGATGACGAAATAGTCGAGAGGCTCAATTGCGTTTTGCCATACGGGATAAAAATTGTGAGGGCAGGTGCCGCTGTGGAAACGGCAAAAGAGATTGCTTTTGCCCGCTATGATATTTCTCTGACTCTTAATAGTAAAAGCGATGCGGAGGATTTTGCGGCGGGAACCGTCAGGCTCATTGAAGGCGGCATGCTTTTAGACGAAAAGGCAGGGAAAAAGGGCGGCAGAAGAATAATAAAACAGATTAATTTGTGTGAGAGTATTGCAAAGCTCAATGTGTCTGCAGATAATAATACCGTGCATATGGAGGCTGTGCTTTCTGCGGGCAATACGGCGAATTTAAACCCCGATTTACTGACAGGGGCATTGGAAAAGGCTTTAGAAATAAAATGCGAATATACAAACATAGTCAGACGAGCGCTGTTAAATCTGAATTTTCTGAATTTCGGTTAAAGTTTTTTAAGAATAATAATAAATTTTTATGAAAAGGCTTGAAACAGGGGTTTAATTATGTTAATATGATTCAGCATTTGTTTCCGTCACTTTAAGACGGGGTTTAATGCTTGGGTATTTGCCCAACACATTAAAGCTGATGGTCCTCTTATACTGTAAGTATTATGAACATCTGATAAAAATCGGAGGAAATAGAATGGACGCACTCAAATTAATCGCACAGGATTGCATCAAGGCTGAGCAGCCTCAAATCGAAATCGGCAGCACGGTCAGGGTTCATGTGAAAATCCGTGAAGGCGAAAGAGAAAGAATCCAGATCTTTGAGGGCATTGTTATTGCCCGCAGGGGTTCAGGTGTTTCTGAGACCTTCACAGTTCGCAGAATATCCTACGGCATTGGCGTTGAAAGGGTCTTTCCCGTCAACTCCCCCAATGTTGCAAAGGTTGAGCTTGTCAGGAACGGCTATGTCCGCAGAGCAAAGCTTTATTATCTGCGCGGCAGAGTAGGCAAGGCTGCAAAGGTTAAAGAGCGGCTTGGATAATTTTAAAATTTAAAATTGACGGGTGCCCGGCACTCAGCAATGCATCTGAGCAAAGCGGATAATTACCGCTGAAGCTGAGCAATAATCAGTTTAGCTGATGTGCATTGCTGACTGTCGGGCATTTGATTTTTGAGAAAGGGGTATTGATTTGTGTGTTTCAGGCGAATACTGGATTAGGTTTTTGAAAGAAGATGAATTGACTCAACCGCCGGCCTCCGGCTGGATTTTTCTCTATAATTTTTTCGCATCTTTTAAATTTGCGCTTGCAGTTCTTTTCATTGTCTTTTCTTTCGTCATACGGCCCGTCTGGGTTGACGGAAAATCAATGCTTCCAACTCTTCAGAATAATGACTGGGTGATTGTCACCGAATTAAAAGAAAGGCCTAAAAGAGGCGATATAATAGTCAGCTGCCTGCCGAATGTATTTAACGAGCAGCTTATTAGGCGGGTTATTGCCATTGAGGGCGACACAATTGACATAGATTTTAAAACCGGAATTGTTTTTATTAACGGTGAGCCTTATAATGAGCCTTATATAAATGAGAGCACATTGACTGCCTTCGATGTTCAATTTCCGCTGACGGTGGATGAGGGATGCGTTTTCGTTATGGGTGATAACAGAAACTTTTCGCTTGACAGCCGTAGCTCAGACATCGGTCTGATAAAAGAGGAATACATACTCGGCAAGGCAAGAATCAGGTTATTCCCTCCCGGAAATACAAAAATATATTAGAATAAATTATCAATGCCTTGACGGCATGAATGGGGAGTCTGTCTATGGAAGATAATAAACCAAACGAAAATACTAAGACAAAAAGCAAAATGATTTTGCAGAATTTTTATGATATTGCCGAAATAATGACTTCGGCGGTTATTGCCATTATGATAATGTTCACCTTTATATTCAGGTTTGTGGGCGTTATTGGCAGTTCGATGGACACCACTCTCGCCGAGGGTGACTGGCTATGCGTGAGCGCATATATTGCCGAGCCGGAATACGGAGATATTGTTATAATAACCCATTCAAACTTTTTCACCGAGCCGATTGTCAAGAGAGTAATCGCAGTCGGCGGACAGAGTGTGGACATCAAAAACGGCAGCGTCTATGTTGACGGAAAGAAGCTCTCCGAAAAATATACCCGCGGCATGACAATGCCTATTGACTATTCAATTACATTCCCTCTTGAGGTGCCGGAGGGTAAATACTTCGTTTTGGGTGACAACAGGGAGAATTCGACCGATAGCCGCTCCTCGCTCTGCGGTTTCATAGACGAGGACGATATTCTCGGCAGAGTTCTTTTCAGGCTCCTGCCTTTCGGCAATTTTAATGTTAATATTTGATTATTCTGGAGGTCCGCCATGTTTGAGCAGACAGTGCAGTGGTTCCCGGGCCATATGGCAAAAACCCGCAGGCTTATAAAGGAAAGCCTGCAGCTTGTGGACGCTGTGACTGAAATCCTAGATGCAAGAATCCCTAAAAGCAGCCAAAACCCAGAAATAGCCGAGCTCATCGGCTCAAAGCCCAGAATTATACTTCTCAACAAATGTGACCTTGCGGACGAAACCGCCACAAGGCTTTGGATAAAGCATTTTGAAAACATCGGCGCCCATGCTTTGGCAGTCGACTGCAAAACAGGCAAGGGGCTCAATGCTTATGACCCGCTTGTGCGCAGTGTTCTGAGTGCGAAAATCAAGTCCAACGCTCAAAAGGGAATGGCAGGCAGAGCATTGAGGGTAATGGTTGTGGGCATACCCAACACGGGTAAATCCTCCTTCATTAACAGAATGGCGGGCAGGAACCGTGCAAAGGTTGCCGACAAGCCAGGTGTAACAAGGCAAAATCAGTGGTTCGTTATAGGCGGAGGAATTGAGCTGCTGGACACTCCGGGAGTTCTCTGGCCGAAATTTGAGGACCCCGTTGTGGGCGACAGGCTGGCGTTTATAGGCTCGGTCAAGGATACTATACTTGACAGTCAAGCAATGGCAGTAAGGCTTTTGGAGGTGCTCAAGACCTCCTATGCCGACAGACTCAGGGAAAGATATAAAATAAACGATTTTTCGGGCAGAGAGCCCTTTGAAATACTCGAAATGATAGGCAAAAAAAGGGGTATGCTCATAAGCGGCGGCGAGGTTGACATCGAGCGGGCTAGTGTTATGCTGCTAGATGAATATCGTGAGGGAAGGTTAGGCTCAATCACACTTGAGATGCCGGAGGATAGTTAATTAAAAAAAGCGGAGATAAGAATTTGCTTTTCTTTTTATTATCTTTCAAAAGCCTCTCGTTGGGGAAGGAAATCGGTTATGGATTGGTTTTTATATGAAAAAGAGGCGAAAAAGCAGGGCTATTGCTCGGTTTGCGGGATTGATGAGGCGGGCAGAGGCCCTCTTGCCGGACCAGTATTTGCCGCTGCGGTTATTCTGCCCGATGGCTGCGTTATTGACGGGCTCAATGATTCAAAAAAGCTGTCCCCTAAAAAAAGGGATGAGCTGTTTGAAATTATCAGAGAAAGGGCAGTTGCCTTCAGCGTTGATGCCGCAACGGAAAAGGAAATTGATGAAATCAATATTCTGCAAGCTACATTCCTTGCCATGAAGCGTGCGCAGGAGGGGCTGAAGATTAAAGCGGATTATGCTCTGATAGACGGAAACCGTATGCCTCCTTTGTCCATACCTGCTATGTCGATTGTTAAGGGTGATTCACGCTCCTCTTCCATTGCCGCCGCCTCAATTCTTGCGAAGGTGAGCAGAGATAGATATATGACTCAGCTTGATAAGCTTTATCCGCAGTATAAATTTGCACAGCATAAGGGCTACCCGACCGAGCTTCACTACGAAATGATTGCAAAATACGGCATATCCCCTGTACATAGGCTCAGCTTTCTTAAAAAAGTAATCTAACGGAGAAAATCTATGGAAAACACTAGATTTACAGGCTTATGGGGTGAGATTTTTGCCGCCAGATATCTGAGGGATCTGGGGCTGACAATTCTTTGTGCAAATTACCGCACAAGAAACGGCGAAATTGATCTTATCGCCCAAGATGATGAATATATTATTTTTATTGAGGTGAAAACAAGGGGTGAAGGCGCTATTGCGCAGCCGAAGGAGTCTGTTGATTATTCAAAACAGAAGAAGCTTTCGGTAACAGCGTTGGAGTTTTTGGGAAACAACCCTTATCAGATGAGCTGCCGCTTTGATGTTATTGAGGTTTTTCTTGATGAAAACTACGGGTTGATAAAAATAAACCACATTAAAGACGCTTTTGAAGCGGCTATTTAAGGGCGGTGGCAACAATGAGGTTTTTTGACCTTCACTGCGACACTATTTCAGAGTGCTGCGGCAAGAAAAAAGAGCTTTATGACAATGAAATGAGCATATCAATCTGTAAAGGTAAATGCCTTGACAAGTGGTGCGAATTGTTCGCAATTTGGATTCCCGATGACCTCAGAGGGCAAGCTGCAATTGACTATTTTGATGAGAACTACAAATACTTTTGCACCCAGATAGAGAAAAACTCCTTATATATCAAGCAATGCAGGACTTCTAATGAGCTGAAGGATACTATGGAGAGCAAAAAAATGCTGCCATTCTTACAGTTGAAGGAGGCTCGGCTGCGGCCGGCAGCTTGGCCCGTCTGGACTATCTGGAGAGTCTTGGTGTAAAGGCTATTACCCTTACATGGAATGGCTCAAACGAAATCGGTCATGGCTCTCGTTCCGGCTGTGATGACGGGCTGACACCCTTCGGCAAGTCCTTTGTCAGGCGAATGGAAGAAAAAAAAATGGTTGTTGATGTGTCGCATCTCAATTTAAAAGGCTTTTTTGATGTTGCAAGAACCATTGACGCTCCGTTTATTGCAAGCCACTCAAACTGCGACGCTGTGCGCTCATATCCCAGGAACTTAAACGATGAGCAGTTGAAGCTTCTCATTGAGAGAAACGGTCTTTGTGGAATAAATTTCTGTGATTACTTTTTGAGTGAGGATAAAAATAACGGGCTTGAAGCCGTTTGCAGGCATATTTCTCATATTCTCGCTCTCGGTGGAGAGAAAATTCTGAGTCTTGGCAGTGATTTTGACGGTTGTAATATTAACCCCGAAATAGATTCGATTGACAAAATGCCTGCCATGTACGATTATCTCATTTTTAAGGGCTTTGGCAAAAAAACGGTTGATGCTCTATTCTTTGATAACGCCTATAGGTTCTTCTCTGAGCAGATTGACTAAATCTGAATAAAAAAACGGCTGTATCGGCTTATCTCCGTTTTGGAGAACTGATACAGCTTTTATTGTTCAGCGGAACGGTCAAAACCTGACAATTCTGGAATGGTGCGAGCGTTAGCTGCAATCAAGCAGGGATATCACTCTGCACCCCTTTTTCAAAAATATTGTGGAATTATTATAAATTGTTGAACAAAACGCAACAAATTTCTTGCCAATATACAATTACAAAAACGGCAATAGTGCTTTCAAGTTAAAAAATATATGTTATAATAAATAATGCAAAATTAAACGGAGGTATTTGTCTTAATGGCTAATGTAATGAGGGTTTTTGTCGAAAAGAAACCGGGATTTGATGTTGAGGCCGGCCATATTCTTTCAGACCTGCGTGACACTCTTGGACTTAGCGAATTAACCTCACTGCGGCTTTTTAACAGATATGACATCGAAGGGCTCACAGGGGAAGAATTTGAGCTTGCCGCAAAGAATGTCCTTTCCGAAATAAATGTTGATAATCTTTATCCTGAATTGGAGCTTGAAGGCAAATGGCACATTTTCGCCTGCGAGTACCTGCCCGGTCAGTATGACCAGCGTGCTGATTCCGCTGCACAGTGCATTGCGTTGCTCACGGGCGGTGAAAGGCCAGTGGTGCAGACGGCAAGGATATTCGCCCTTGAAGGTAATATTTCCGACGATACCTTTGATAGAATCAAAAGCTACCTAATTAACCCGGTTGAATCACGTATAGCTTCAATGGATAAGCCCCAAAGCCTTGATATAAGGGCTGAAAAACCCGCAGATATTAAGATAATTGACAGATTTATTAATATGAATCCTGATGAGATTGCACAGCTTCATAAGAACATGAGCCTTGCGATGAGCGTTGCTGATTTGGAGTTCTGCCAGAACTATTTTGCACAGGAGGAGGGCAGGAATCCTACCTTTACGGAAATAAGAGTCATTGATACATACTGGTCAGACCATTGCAGGCACACAACATTTTTAACCCAGCTTGAAGGCTTTGAGGTTGAAGGCGGAAGGTTGTCAAAGCCCATTGAGGATGCCTGGAATGAATATAATACTACCCGAGCAAGAGTTTACGGCGAGCTTCAGAAAAAAATCACTCTTATGGATATTGCGACAATTGGCACAAAGCTAATCAAAAAGCGCGGGCTTGCAAGTGATATTGATGAAAGTGACGAAATAAATGCCTGCTCAATAAATGCCGAAATAGACGTTTGCGGCGAAAAGGAGCCGTGGCTCATACAGTTTAAAAATGAAACGCACAACCATCCGACTGAAATTGAACCCTTCGGCGGTGCTGCAACCTGTTTGGGCGGCGCAATAAGGGATCCCCTTTCAGGCAGGGCATATGTATATCAGGCAATGCGTGTTACCGGCAGCGGGAACCCTCTGACGCCGTTTGAAAAAACGCTTGAGGGCAAGCTCCCGCAAAAAAAGATAACACTTGGTGCGGCACAGGGCTATTCATCCTACGGCAACCAGATAGGGCTTGCGACCGGCCAGGTTTCGGAGCTTTATGATGAGGGCTATGTTGCAAAAAGAATGGAAATCGGAGCAGTTATCGGTGCTTCACCGAAAAAGAATGTCCGCAGGGAAACACCGAGGGCGGGCGACATGGTGGTTTTGCTCGGCGGCAGAACGGGGCGTGACGGCTGTGGCGGCGCAACCGGCTCCTCAAAGGCGCATGACACATCCTCTATTGAAACCTGCGGTGCAGAGGTTCAGAAGGGTAACCCGCCAACCGAAAGAAAGCTGCAAAGGCTTTTCAGGAACAGCGAAGCCGCACATATGATTAAGCGCTGCAACGATTTTGGTGCGGGCGGAGTCTGCGTTGCTATTGGCGAGCTTGCGGAAGGATTAAAAATAGAACTCGATTCCGTGCCCAAAAAATATGAAGGGCTCGACGGCACCGAGCTTGCTATATCCGAATCTCAGGAGCGCATGGCTGTTGTGCTTGACCCCTGGGATGTCAAAAGGTTTTTTGAGCTTTCGCATGAAGAAAATCTTGAAGCAACCGTCGTGGCAATGGTCACTAACGAGCCTAGGCTTGTTATGAACTGGCGCGGCAAAACAATCGTCAATATTTCAAGGGAGTTTCTGAATACAAACGGTGTTACTCAAAAGGCAAATGTCAGAATACGAAGCGTTAATGCAAATAAAAACTACCGTGCAGAGGTTCCGAAGGAGCTAGAGAACCTTGAAGATATAGATGCCCTGAGGGCAAATCTCAAAAGAATTGAGGTCTGCTCACAGAAGGGGCTTTCGGAGCGTTTTGACTCAAGCATCGGAGCGTCAACGGTTCTTATGCCTTTTGCGGGAAAGTATCAGCTCACTCCGGAGGATGCCATGGTTGCCAAGGTACCTGTTCCCGGCGGAAAAACCGATAGTGCAACCGCTATGAGCTATGGGTTTATCCCCGGTCTGAGCCGCTGGAGTCCTTTTCACGGTGCGGTCTATGCCGTCACACAGGCACTCGCTAAGCTTGCGGCAGTCGGTGCTGACCCGTTTAGGAGCCGGCTGACTATGCAGGAGTATTTTGAAAGGCTTAACGATGTTCCGGAGCGCTGGGGCAAGCCTGTCGCCGCCCTTCTCGGAGCATTGACTGCTCAACTCAATTATAATGTCCCCGCTATCGGCGGGAAGGACAGCATGTCAGGCTCCTTTAATGAACTGGATGTGCCGCCGACTCTTGTCTGCTTTGCCGTTTCAATGACAAAAGCATCGTTGACAGGCTCGGCTGCCTTTAAAGGTAACAGGTCAAGGGTTGTTATGCTCCCCCTGCCTGTTGACAGCGAAACCTCTCTCCCCGACTGGGAGAAGGTGATTCATCTCTACACTAAGGTTTCCTCCATGGTTCGAAGCTCTCAGATAACCGCAGCCTCCGTTATACATGAGGGAGGAGCTGCGGCGGCAGTGTGCCGAATGGCTTTCGGTGAGGGAAAGGGCTTCAAGTTCAGAAAAGGGCTCATAAAAGAAACGCTCTTTGCTCCTTTTTGCGGCTCATTTGTTGTCGAGCTTGCTGAAAACACAAACCTTGGAGAACTTGACTATATTGAGCTTGGCACAACCTGTGATGACGGATTATTTGAATTGAGCGGCAAAAGCATTTCCGTGTTTGATTTGATTTCCGATTGGACAGGCACTCTCGAAAGCGTGTTCCCCACAAATTCGAACAAAACCGCAAGAATGTGGACTATACCTCCTTATAAAACTAGGTCAAATTCTGCTCCCTCAATAAAAACGGCGGTTCCCCGTGTTATAATACCGGTGTTCCCGGGCACGAACTGCGAATATGACAGTGCCAGGGCATTTGAGGATGCGGGTGCTAGGGCTGAGATATTCGTTTTCAAAAACCTGACTCCTAAGGATATTGATGAGAGCATTGAGGCACTTGCCAGGGCGATTGACAATTCTCAGATAATAATGCTCCCGGGCGGCTTTAGCGCAGGCGATGAGCCTGATGGCTCAGGCAAATTTATTGCCACTACTCTAAAAAACAGCAGAGTGTGTGACGCCGTCAACAGGCTGCTCAAGCAGAGGGATGGGCTTATTCTCGGCATATGCAACGGCTTCCAGGCGCTTATTAAAACGGGACTTGTGCCATATGGCGAGATAGTTGACCTCAAGCCCGGCGACCCCACCCTTACATTCAACACTATAGGTAGGCATGTTTCTCAGATGGTTTATACGAGAATCACAAGCATTAAATCCCCTTGGCTTGCGGGTGTGAACGAGGGTGATATTCATGCCGTTCCCGTTTCGCACGGTGAGGGCAGGTTTGTGGCGGATGATAAAACAATTGCTCTTCTTTCGCAAAACGGACAGATAGCAACCCAATATGTTGACCTTCTTAATATACCCTGCGCCGAAATGCCCTATAATCCCAACGGCTCTGTCTGCGCTGTGGAGGGAATCACCAGCCCTGACGGCAGAGTGTTCGGCAAAATGGCCCACAGCGAAAGAAAAGGGCTTGATTTATATAAAAATATTCCCTACAACAAGAATCAAAAAATATTTGAATCGGGCATTAAATACTATAAATAAAACAATTCAAAAAACGGCATAAAATAATTCAAAAAATGGCATAAAATAAAATGGCACTAATTAATAAGTGTGGCAGAAATCAATGAGGTGCAAAATGAAATACGCAATAGTTCTGTATGACGGAATGGCGGACTATCCAGTCCCGGCGCTCGGAGGCAAAACGCCCATGATGGTAGCCAGAAAACCGATTTTTGATAAGCTGGCAAAAAAAGGCGAAGTGGGGCTTGTGAGAACTGTTGCCGACGGGCTCAAGCCCGGCAGCGATGTTGCAAATCTCAGCGTGCTGGGATATGACCCCAAAAAATACTATACGGGGCGTTCCCCTCTTGAGGCTGTGAGCATGGGTGTTGATATGGCTCAGAGTGATATAGCTCTGCGCTGCAACCTTGTGACGCTTTCAGATGAAGAGGACTATAACCAAAAAACAATGATTGATTATTCAGGCGGTGATATATCCTCCGCAGAGGCCGCAAAGCTGATTGAAGCTGTTGAGGACTTTTTCGGATGTGAAGAATTCGAATTTCACAGCGGGGTTAGCTACCGTCACTGCCTTATCTGGCATTCGGGCACAACGGAGCTAGGTAATATGACTGCTCCGCATGATATTTCGGGAAGGGTTATCGGCGATTACCTTTCTACCTCCGAAAATGCAGGGTGTTTAATCAGAATGATGCGTGAGAGCTATGACCTGCTCAAGAACCATCCCGTAAATCAAAACAGAATTGCTCAAGGTAAGCGCCCCGCAAACTCCATCTGGCTTTGGGGTGAAGGCAAGCGACCTGCACTGCCGCTGTTTGAGGAGGAGTTCGGGCTCAAGGGCAGCATTGTTTCCGCAGTTGACCTGCTCAAGGGTATCGGCATTTGTGCAGGCATGAATACGCCGGCCGTTGAGGGTGCGACGGGCTACATTGACACGAATTTTGAGGGGAAAGCCAGCGCAGCAGTTGAAGAATGGTGTAAAGGTCAAGACCTTGTCTATATGCATATCGAAGCGCCGGATGAGTGCGGTCACCGCAACGAGCCGGAAAATAAGGTGCGCTCAATTGAGCTTATCGATGAGAAGGTTTTGCCTATAATCCTTGATTATCTTGAATCTCAAGGCGCATACAAATTAATGATTCTGCCCGACCACCCCACACCGATTTCCACGGGAACCCATGCACGCGACCCTGTTCCGTACATGATGTATTGTAAAGGTGAAGAGCTTGACAGCGGTGTCGATTCAATTGATGAGAATAGTGCCGAAGCGACAGGCAATTTTATTGACTTCGGGCCGGATTTAATGAGGAAGTTTATAGTTTTTTAGGATTAATCCGATATATATTATGGCTGTATCAACAACTCAGTTTGGAGCGTTGATACAGCCTTTGTTGTTGGAATAGTAAACCTTGTAAAAAGTAGTCAATACCGTTCCCTGTATTAATTAATTTTTAAGATTGCATAAAAAAGTCAGCGTACCTTTTCAGTGAGAATAACCTCTCCCTCGTTTTTTCTTGATATCTCTGCCATTGATGCTATTTCGTGGCTGGGAATGGTGTTTTCG
>JAAZFZ010000112.1 GCA_012511485.1 Clostridiales bacterium
AACAGAGCCGAAAAGGCGTCCGTTTTCACCCGCATTTGCGACGATTTTGATTGTTTTGCCCTCAAGCTTCTCAGCGGCCTGTTTTGCCTGCTCCTTTTCGACTTCCAGTCTATGTTTTTGCGCTGCTTCTCTGTTTTTTAGCTCGTTAAGTACCTGTGCATTGGCTTGAACCGCAAGCCCTCTAGGAAAAAGATAATTTCTGGCATATCCGTCAGAAGCATTGACCATTTCACCCTTTTTGCCAAGCCCCTTGACATCCTGCTTTAATACCACTTTCATCTTAATACCTCCAATATATTTAGTCTGCCTCCTTGCCTGCAAAAAACTCATTGATATAGACTCTGAGCTTAGCGGCAACAGCTTCGGGCGTTGTATCGGCCGAGCTTATCTGAGCCGCAGCCATAGTCTGATGGCCGCCGCCGCCGAATGCTTCCATGATTATCTGGACATTTACCGAGCCGTATGACCTTGCTGAAATATTTATCTGTCCTCTGTTTTCAAAAATCACGAATGACGCTTCAATATCTTCAATATTAAGCATTTCATCCGCAGCCTGTGCACAGATTATTCTTAAATCGGGAGATTCAAAATCCGCAACAGAAATTGCGCAGCCGCAATATGTCTGAAAATTGCTTATTACCCTGCTTTTAAGCTTGAAGCTGTCAAGGCTGCTGGAGAACAGCGCCTTGACTTTGACAGTATCTGCCCCGAGGCTCCTCAGATATGCGGCTGCCTCAAATGTTCTGACCCCTGCTCTAAGAACGAAATTGCGTGTATCAAGCATTATTCCCGATAAAAGCGCATCTGCCTCAAGCTTACCTATAAGAGGCATGGACGACATATACTGCAAAATTTCCGTCACCATTTCGGATGTGGAGGATGTACTTGGGTCGTGGTAAAAAACAACGGCATCATTTATGTGGTTAACTACAAGCCTATGGTGGTCAATTACTATAACTGAGGCAGCCTTTTCATAAACCTCTATCGCTTCCGTAAATTCAGCTATGTGAGTATCAACAATAATAACAGTTGAATCGGAATTGATTGTTTCTAAAGCCTCAGCGGGTTCGATGAGCATATCACCAAGCCCTTCACGCCTAAGCCGCTGGATAAGAGTATCCGCCAGAGTTTTTTCCTTATCTAATACAATACTGCAGGGTTTGCCTAAAGCCCTGACCGCAGAACACAAAGCAATCGAAGAACCCAGGGCGTCAAGGTCAGAAAACCTGTGCCCCATAATATAAACAATCCGTGAGGAATTGATTATTTCAGTTATTGCAGTAGCAGCCATGCGAGCTTTAATCTTTGTCTTTTTCTCAACGCTTTTGGAAACACCGCCGAAAAACTCATAGGATAAATCTCTTTTTTTAACGGCTGCCTGGTCGCCTCCCCTGCCTAATGCCATTTCGAGTGCCTGGCGGGAATTAGCCTCACTCTCGACCATATTTTCACCGCAGCCGACTCCTATTGAAAGGGTAACACCAACGGATTTTTCCTTGTATGTATACCCTCTTACATTATCAAGAATACTGAACCGTTTTTCAATCATTTTTGAAAGGTTCTGCTCTTCAGTAATTATTATAAAGCGGTCACTGGAAACCTTTCTGAGAATTCCGGAATAATCGGCAACCCAGTCCTCAATCATTTTTTCAACGCCTGAGCTAATCTCCGCAAGCTCACCCTCGCGGTAGCTTTTTGAAAGCTCATCTATTCCGTCAACCGAAATCAGAATAACATCCGGCCTTGTCTGCTCATAAAGCAGCGCAGTCTTTTTC
>JAAZFZ010000113.1 GCA_012511485.1 Clostridiales bacterium
CCGTTTTTTTCGGCATTTGCGGAAAACTCTGCTGCAAGCTCCGGAGTTCGATGAGCAGACATTACATGAGCCTCATACTCAACCTCAAAATCCTTGAGCGTTTTTATCGCTTCATTGACAACAGGGAAGTCACTATCGCTCCCCATAATAACTGCAACTTTTTTCATACTATCACTCCGATATGAAATACGATTCTATTTTATTGCATTTTCAATAATTATTCAAGGTATTAGTTTTTGTTTTTAATATTTCTACATATATATAGAGAGTACGCTATATATAGTAATAATTATTGTTAATTATTACAAGATATATTATATCGAAAGGAAAATAGAATAACATGAAAAGAATTTCGATTATCTTTTTAGCACTTATCTTTATGTTTTTCGCTGCTTCATGTGCAAATGATGAATTGGCGGATGCCTATGTTTTTATTGAGAGATTTAATAATATATACAGCGGCAACAAAATTGAATTGGAGCATATGACCTCAACCAAAAGTGAGGATGGGAGAGAGTATTCAATTAACATATACACCGAAAACCCTAACGATATTTTTTTGATAACCCTGTATTCCGATACAAACGGAAGCATTAAAAAATGCAGCATTACAATGAAAAACAACAATGCCGAGAAGAACAAAGCACCTGACCAATCCACTCTTCTGCGCTATAAATGGGTGTTAGTGTCCGCTTGTGCCGCATACACCAAGGATTCTATTGAAAATGTTGAAACTATTCTCACTGATTTCGGCACGGAGTCTCAGGACATTAACAAGGTTATCGGAACACAATACAAAGAAACGCAGCAATTCAGATATGCCTATACGGCAAACAACATTGGTGCGTCTCTGAGTATCGAAAGTGTCAGGCTAATGCCTAAAACCGAAAATTATTTGACTTTAAAAAACAAATCAGACTGATTCTTTGATTCTTTTTATCAATTCTTCTCTGCCAAGGTGGCATTTAAGGCTACCTTCATCATCGGGCATAACTCTCAGAAGCCTGTCGCCGACATATGAAAGAGCAAGTGTGCATTTTTTATCGCAAAGATTACAGGTTATATTTTTGATTGTTTCTTTGACCGGCACCTGTTTCCTGAGTAAGGTTTTTTCCTGTAATGCTCCCGTCGGGCACATTCTTACGCAAAGGCCACAGGCATTGCAGTTTGTTTTATCGAGAGGTAGGTTAAACTCCGGGCTGACAGTTGTGTTAAAGCCTCTGTCCATAAGCCCGATTGCCGTAATATCCATAACTTCTGTACAGGCGCGCACACAAAGGCCACACAAAACGCATTTATCGGGATTCCGCTCAATGAACTCATTTGAATTGCCGTGATAACGAATAACCTTCTCACCCTTGAAGCGTGCGGGGTTTACATCGTATTTATTGGCATAATTGTAGAGCTTGCACTGATAGTAGTCATGGCAGCCGCACTCAAGGCAGCGCGCTGCCTCTTTTTGTGCTGCTTCCTCGGTATAACCGAAAACAATTTCATTAAAGTTATGTTTTCTTTCCTCCGGCGAAAGCTTGGGCATTTTTTCCCTTGAGACTTTCTCTCTGTCTGCAAAATCCTCGGCAGTTACCGTTTTTTCGACAACATAATCTTTTTTATAACCAACGGTTTTTCCGTTAAGGTAACTGTTAATAACAAGCGAAGCCTTTTGAGCTTCACCTATAGCGGCTATCGCTATGCTTGCGCCCCCGTTTGTGGAATCACCTATTGCAAAAATACCTTCTACGGAGGTTCTAAAGCTGTTTTCGTCCGCTACTATAGTGCCGCGCCGTGTTTTTTCCAGTATTTCAAAGCCATTGTTGTCGTTTTTTTGCCCGATTGCCATAATAACGGTGTCAAGCTCCAGCTCTTCAAATTCACCTTCCACCGGGACAGGTGACCTTCGTCCGCTTGCATCAGGCTCGCCAAGCTCCATAACCTGAAGCCTCATGCCGTAAACCTTGCCGTTTTCGCTCAATATTTCATCAGGATTAGTCAGATATTTGAATATGACGCCCTCTTCCTCTGCTTCATCGATTTCTTCAATGGCAGCGGGCATTTCTGATTTTGTTCTGCGGTAAACAATGTAGACTTCCTTTGCGCCAAGCCTGACGGCAGTTCTGCAGGCGTCCATTGCGGTGTTGCCACCACCGCAGACCGCAACTCTATCCCCGATTTCGGGAGGGTTGCCGAGCGAAACCTCACGCAGGAAGTCAATGCCGCCGATAACGCCCAGTAAATCCTCACCCTTAACGCCCATGGAGCCGCTGAGCCATGCTCCGTTTGCAACAACAACAGCATGGCTGTTTGCCTTTATCTGCTCAAGGCTAATATCCCTGCCGATTTTATAATTGTTTATTAGCTCAACGCCCATATCTTCAATAGCGGCAATTTCCTTATCGAGAACATCTTTTGGAAGTCTGTACTGAGGGATTCCATAGCGCAGCATTCCTCCCATTTGGGGCATTTTGTCATAAATCTTAACGCTGTGACCCATAGCCCTGAGAAAAAAAGCAACCGAAAGGCCACCCGGACCGCCGCCGATTATGGAAACGGTTTTTCCTGTATCGGGTTTAATCTCGGGAACATATGCATCGCCTGAGCTCATATCCATATCCGCCGCAAAGCTTTTAAGCCATGCAATTGAAACAGGCTCTTCAACATGCTTTCTCCTGCACGCAGTTTCACACGGATGTGGGCAAACTCTGCCTATTGAGGCGGGAATCGGAATTTTCTCCTTAATTAGTTTAACAGCCAGCTTATATTCGCCGTTTGCTATAAGACCGACATAACCCTGACAGTCCGTCCCCGCAGGGCAATTAAGAGCGCAGGGAGGTCTGCAATCCCCGTCATGGTCGGAAAGCAAAAGCTCAAGTGCGATTTTCCTCGAACTTATAACCCTTGGAGTGTGGGTATTTATTACCATACCTTCACGAACCTTTGTGGCACAAGCACGCATAAGCTTGGGCGAGTTCTCGGCTTCAACAACGCAAAGCCCGCACGCTCCGTATGTCTCAACTCTGGAGTCATGGCAGAGAGTAGGTATATCTATAGAATTAGCTCTTGCGGCATCAAGAATTGTTGCGTCAGCAGCTGCTTGAATCTTTATTCCGTCAATTGTGAGCGTAACCTTATCGTTCATATATATCATTCCTTCTCAGAATTTAACATTTAGGAGCATCTGACCGCTCCGAATTTGCAGACTGCCATGCAGTTGCCGCATTTGATGCATTTTTCAATATCAATAATGTGAACAGACTTAACAGCGCCGCTGATAGCATCAACCGGGCACTTTTTACTGCAAAGGGTACAGCCCTTGCATTTTTCGGCGTCGATAGAATAAGTGAGCAGACTTGTGCACTCACCCGCAGGGCATTTTTTCTCCTTTATATGTGCCTCATATTCATCCCTGAAATATTTCAAAGTAGTCAGAACCGGGTTCGGTGCTGTCTGGCCAAGACCGCATAGAGCGCCGTCCTTGATACTGATACAAAGCTCCTCAAGCAGCTCAATATCCCCCTCTTTGCCCTCGCCTTTTGTAATCCTGTCAAGAATCTCCATCATGCGCTTTGTGCCGATTCTGCAGTGGATACACTTGCCGCAGGATTCTTTTGTAGTGAAGTCAAGGAAGAACTTTGCCATATTGACCATGCAGGTTGAATCATCCATAACCACCATGCCGCCGGAGCCCATTATTGCTCCTGTTGCACCGAGCTTCTTATAATCTATCAAAGTATCGTCAAGCTCTGCAGGGATGCAGCCGCCCGAAGGACCGCCCATCTGAACTGCCTTGAATTTTTTGCCGTCACGAATACCACCGCCGATATCAAAAATGACATCATGCAGTGTTTTACCCATGGGGATTTCAACAAGGCCTCCCCTTTTTATTTTGCCTGTCAGAGCAAAGACCTTTGTTCCCTTACTGTCCTGAGTACCCATTGAGGCAAAAGCCTCGCCGCCGTTATTGATAATCCAGGCAACATTTGCATAGGTTTCAACATTGTTAATGTTTGAGGGTTTGTGCCAATAGCCGGATTCCGCCGGAAACGGAGGCTTGAGTCTGGGCATACCTCTCTGACCCTCAAGGGATTCTATAAGTGCAGTTTCTTCACCGCAGACAAATGCTCCGGCGCCGGCCTTGATTCTCATTACACGTGAGAAATCAGTGCCGAGAATATTTTTGCCGAGATAGCCTCTCTCATTTGACTGCCTGATAGCCTCCTTGAGCCTTAAAATGGCAAGGGGGTATTCCGCCCTGACATATACAATTGCTTCATGAGCGCCTATTGCATATGCCCCGATGAGCATACCTTCTATCAGGTTATGAGGGTCACTCTCTATTACCGCCCTATCCATAAATGCGCCGGGGTCCCCTTCGTCGGCATTACAGATAAGGTACTTTTCTTCTCCCTTGCTTTTGCGTGCGGCATCCCATTTAAACCATGTCGGGAAGCCTGCACCGCCTCTGCCCGCAAGGCCGGATTTCTTTATCTCATCAATAACCTGTTCAGGTGACAAGGAAGTCAAAACCTTTGTGAGCGCCTTATAACCATCATCGGCTATATATTCATCAATTTTTTCAGGGTTTATAACTCCGCAATGGCGAAGAGCTATTCTTGTCTGCTTGTTTAGGAATTCTTTATCTTCGTCGCTGACAATCAGCTTTTTTACCTTTTCGATATCATCGGTTTTTATGTATTCAATAATCGAATCAACTGCTTTTTCGTCTACCTTGACAAGCCTTGTCAGTTCTCCATTATCCAAATAGATATCAACAATCGGTTCAAGATAACACATACCGACGCAGCCTGTTACACTGAGCTTGACATCCAGCGACTGACTGTTTATTTTTTCGCTTAGTGCATCATAAACCTTGCCTGCCCCTGCGGCTATGCCGCAGCTGCCCTCGCCTACAAGTATCCTCATTTTTTCTCACCTCTCAAGTCTCTGATTATTTTAACTGCCTTATCCGTGGTAAGGCGGCCGTATGTTTTCTCATTTATCATCATAACGGGTGAAAGGCTGCAGCAGCCGAGGCAGGCGACTGTCTTAATTGTAAAAAGACCGTCTTCAGTAGTCTGCCCGTCTGAAATGCCCAATTCAGCGGTTATAGCGTCAAGAATCTTATTGGAGCCGTTGACATGGCAGGCAGTGCCTTGACAAAGCATAATAAGGTGCTTGCCAACCGGTTGAAAACGAAACTGAGTATAAAATGTTGCAACCCCCATTACCCTTGCGGCAGGGATGCAGGTTTCCTTAGCAATATATTCAATTACTTCATGAGGCAAATAGCCGTAAATATCCTGTGCGTTCTGCAAAATTGTTATCAAACTGCCCTTAACACTTTTATACTCCTGTATTACACCATTAAGAAGCGAAAGGTTAACTCTATTATTAGCGTTGACCGACATATGTAATACCTCCCAAAACTTTTTCACAACTGAAAATAATTATACAAAATACTTGATTCCTTTTCAAGTATAATTATAGTGTAAAAGAACAAAAAAATGGATATAATAAATCATAACAAAAGAAAAACCCCGCCATAAGCAGGGTTAAATGTAAAACAGACACTTATTTTAAAAACAAAAGGAGAAGCGTGCACAAAAGAGTCAGAACAAAGAAAACTATGGCGGCAATCTTTGTTATTTTGGCAAGCTTCTGTTCAGCTGTTCTGCCCTTATTCTTACCGAAAAATGTGTCTGCACCGCCTGCGATAGCTCCTGATAAGCCTGCATTGTGGCTCTCCTGAAGCAAAACCACCATAATTATTACCGAAGAACAAAGCATAAGCATTATGCCCAAAATTATTTCATGTACCTGCATAAATAACCCTCCGAATATCAAAGTACCACGATAGTCTATCATAATAGAAATTGAATTGCAAGTTATTTTTAGTTTTTTATCATTGAAAAACAGATATTTCCATGAATTGAAATGCCTCTTAAGGTAATTATATAACCAGCGGGGACTATAAGCCACTTCTTAGGATGCGTTTGCAGGCTTGTCACCGCGGCCGTTTATGCGGGGAAGCCTTGCGTAAACGGTTTTTATTCTTTGACCATTGATATCTGTTCACCTGCATCCCCTGCACTCAAAACTGCTCCTGCAGCAGGTAGATTTTTTGTTTTATATCTGTAGGGCTTTTTAAATTCACCCTCAATATAATCCCTGACTTGAAACAATCTCTGACCTTTTTTCAGAGTCATAACAGATACTCCGACGGTATCCTTCGTTGCTTTAGGTGCAATAGCACCTGTATTCAGTAATAGCAGCCTGCCGGCTGATGATTGCATAACTAGCTCACAGTCTTGTTGAATGTGTTTGATTGCAACAATAGGCGATTTATCAGAATATGCTTTTATTAATTTTTTTCTGTTTGTTTTTGTCTGATAGGAACTCAAATCAATTTTTGCCACTTTTCCGTTTTCAAAAAAGAACAGCATATATCTCTTATAATCCGATGTTACGGTCATCTGAATTGCTGTTTCGCCCTGGTCCATTTCAAGCTTTGATGCAACATAATCACCGAGAACACTGGTCTTTGTATCATCAAAATCTGATACTCTGGATTTATAGACCTGGCAAAGATTTGTGAAAAACAGCAGCTCTTCGGAATTTGTGGATTCAATAACCTGCTCAATTCTGTCCCCATCCTTGAGCTTATGCTCACCGCTCATTCTCAACGAAAGCGGAGTGATTTTCTTAAAGTAGCCTTCCTTTGTGAAGAAAAGTGTAACGGGATAGTCTGGAATCTCAGGTAATTCCTCGATTTCCTCAATTTCCGATACAAAAACAATCTCTGTGCGGCGTGGTTTGCCGTATTTTTGGATAACATCGTTAAGCTCTGATATAATTATTCTTTTAACTCTGGACTTTGAAGATAGAATATCCTCCATATCTTCAACGCTTTTTTTGAGGTTCTCAATATCCTGAGTGCGCTTAATGATATACTCACGGTTTAGGTGGCGCAGCTTTATCTCGGCAACAAATTCCGCCTGAACTTTGTCAATTTTGAAACCTATCATGAGGTTTGGAACAACCTCATTTTCCTCCTCTGTGTTCCTGACTATTGCTATAGCCTTATCTATATCAAGCAGAATCTTTGCAAGCCCTTTTAACAGATGCAGCCTTTCCTTTGCCTTAGTGAGGTCAAAGAAAACACGCCTGCGCACACATTCGGTTCTGAATGAAATCCATTCAAGCAAAAGCTCCGAAACGCCAAGAACTCTGGGTACTCCGGCAATAAGAACATTGAAATTGCAGGAAAAGGTATCCTCAAGAGCTGTCATCCTGAAAAGCTTCTGCATGAGCTTATCCGCATCGGTTCCTCTTTTTAAATCAATTGTTATTTTCAGGCCGTTTCTATCAGTTTCATCCCTGATATCATTGATTTCCTTAACAGAGCCGCTCTTAACCTTTTCCACAATCTTATCGATTATTGCTTCAGCCGTTGTTGTAGGCGGAATTTCGGTAATATCAATGCAATTGTTCGATTTATCATATACATATTTTGAGCGGATTTTTATTCCGCCCCTGCCGGTCTTAAAAATTTCTTCAATTGCGTCACGGTCATAAAGAATCTGTGCGCCTCCGATAAAATCGGGGGCTTTTAATGTGTCGGTAACATTATGCTCCGTGTTCTTAATGAGAGCAATTGTGGTTTCGCAGACTTCCCTTAGGTTAAATGAGCAGATGGAGCTTGCCATGCCCACGGCAATACCTGTATTTGCATTGACAAGAATTGAAGGAAAAGTAACCGGCAGAAGGGTCGGTTCCTTCATTGTATTGTCATAGTTATCAACAAAATCAACAGTGTCCTTATCAATATCTCTGAAAAGCTCTGCACAAATAGCTTCAAGCTTAGCCTCCGTGTACCTTGACGCCGCCCACTGCATATCCCTTGAATAAGACTTGCCGAAATTGCCCTTGGAGTCAACATAGGGGTGAAGAAGAGCCTCATATCCCCTTGAAAGCCTCACCATTGTTTCATAAATAGCAGCATCACCGTGCGGATTGAGTTGCATAGTGCGCCCAACAATATTTGCCGATTTGGAGCGACCACCTGTTAAAAGACCCATTTTATACATTGTGTATAAAATCTTTCTGTGAGAAGGCTTGAAGCCATCAATTTCCGGGATTGCTCTTGACATTATAACGCTCATTGCATAGGGCATATAGTTGGTTTCAAGCGTCTGCGTTATAGGCTGGCTTACCACCTCGCCCGCACCGATAATATGGGCGTTTTCAGGTATTATCTCATTTTGATTCTCTTTTTTATTACCCTTTTTGCCTGCCATTCTAAACTCCTCAAAAATTTTTAAGAAACATCAGCCATATCAATATACAAATGGCCGCTACTTGCTATAAAATCCTTTCTGCCGGAAAGGTTATCGCCAAGGAGCAAATCAAACATATCAGATGTTGCCTTAGCATCTGCAGGGTCAACCTTTATCAGCCTTCTCGTAGCCGGATTCATAGTTGTCAAGGACATCATATCCGCATCGTTTTCACCAAGCCCCTTTGAGCGCTGAATGGTGAATTTATTATCCCCTATTTCGGCGAGCGCCTGAGTTTTTTCTGTTTCGTTATATGCAAACCATGTTTCATTTTTGCAGGTTATTTCATACAGCGGGGACTCGGCGATGAAAACTACCCCCTCTTCAATAAGAGTGGGCATAAGCCTGTATATCATTGTCAGAATCAGTGTTCTAATCTGAAAGCCGTCAACATCGGCATCCGTGCAGATGATAACCTTGCTCCAGCGCAGAAGGTCAATGTTGAAGGAGGAGAGATCCTTTGAGGCTTTGCTTTTAACCTCAACCCCGCAGCCCAACACCTTAATAAGGTCAGTTATAATATCATTCTTAAATATTCTGTTAAACTCGGATTTAAGGCAATTGAGAATTTTACCACGGACGGGAATAATCGCCTGAAACTCCGAATTCCTTGCCTGCTTGCAGGCACCCAAAGCCGAATCACCCTCAACAATATATAATTCCCTTTCGTTGACATCCTTGCTTCTGCAGTCAACAAATTTCTGAACTCTGTTTGTTAAATCATTTGAACTCTGCAGAGTTTTTTTTAGGTTCTGGCGTGTGTTTTCGGCTTTTATTCGGCTTCTCATATTTATCAGAATCTGGTCACAGATTTTATCGGCATCCGCCTTATTTTCAATGAAATAAACTTCAATCTGATGGCGCAGAAATTCCGTCATCGCTTCCTGAATAAACTTGTTTGTAATTGCCTTCTTAGTCTGGTTCTCATAAGATGTCTGAGTGGAAAACGATGAAATGACAAGAATCAGGCAATCCTCAATATCCTGAAAGCTGATTTTTGGGTCGCTTTTAAGGTACTTGCCGTTTTGCTTCAGATATGAATCAATCTGCGAAACGAAAGCACTTTTTGTTGCCTTTTCGGGCGCACCGCCATATTCGAGCCAGCTAGAATTATGATAGAATTCCTTTAGCTGGTTTTTGTTTGAGAAACACAAAGCGGCGTTGAGCTTAACTTTATAATCTTTTTGGTCCTTCCTGTCTCTCCCAACTCTTTCTGCCTGCCAGAATTGAACATCTGTCATGGCATTGCCTGCAGCAATTTCCTTTATATAGTCCTTGATTCCGTTTTCAGAGAAAAACTCAAAGGTTTCAAAGGAATTCTTGTCTGTCTGATTTTTTAAAATAAATCTTACGCCGGAATTTATTACCGACTGGCGTTTAAGAGTATCTTTAAAGTATTCTAGAGGTATTGCAATTTCGGTGAACACCTGCAAATCAGGAAGCCATTTGATTCTGGTGCCTGTATCTCTCTTTTTGTATGGCTCTTTATTCAGCTGGCCGGAAGGATGACCATGCTTGAAATTAATAGTGTATTTGAATCCATCGGCATGAATTTCAGCCTCCATATATTCGGATGCATATTGAGTGGCGCAGAGACCAAGCCCGTTTAAACCGAGAGAGTATTCGTAGCTGCCGCCGCTGTTTGTGTTATATTTGCCGCCGGCATAAAGCTCACAGAAAACAAGCTCCCAGTTATAACATTTTTCCTTTTGGTTATAATCAACCGGTATGCCCCTTCCGAAGTCCTGGACTTCAATAGAATTATCAAGAAAGCGGGTAACAATAATCCTATCTCCGTAGCCTTCACGTGCTTCATCTATTGAATTTGAAATAATCTCAAATGCGGAATGCTGGCAGCCTTCAAGCCCATCAGAACCGAAGATAACGGCGGGGCGTTTCCTTACTCTGTCTGCCCCTTCGAGCTTGACAATGCTTTCGTTTCCGTAGCGATTCTTTTTTGCCATTTATAATCATCCTTAATGTAGTAAGTAAAACTATTTGATTTTTACATCTACTCCGCCGAGTATTGCAACATATTTTATGCTTAACACCGGCAGGTTTTCGTCAAATACATTGGGAACAAGATTATCACAACCGCCGAGAATTGCAACTCCGTTAACCTCGACTCTCATGCCGGCAGGAACGAATATGTCAACACCGCCAAGAATTGCCGTTGCATTAAATGTGACATTTCGGTTTATTCTGATATTAGATAGGTCAATATCAAGCCCACCCAGAATTGCGGTTGCAGAGCCGCCACAAAGGTCAGAGCTGTTGTTTATGTACTCCCCGCCGCTGAAAACCGCAAGATATTCGGGCCTTGAGGAGGAATCAAACTTTGCATTGACAAAATTATTATTCCTATGCTCATAATTGCCTGCTGCATTACTAAAATTTTCGGGGATTTTCTTTTTCTTTATTGAGCTGATAATTAACCAAAGGCCAAAGGCAATGAAAAGAATTGCAAGACCTGTGACTTGAAACTGCCTTCTGCTCAGTATATCCTGCTCATAAACAAACAGCCATATACCTAGCCCGAGCAACAGTGAGTTCATGAAGGATATGCCCGTTGAAATCATGCTGCCAACAGAAGGCACAATGATGAACAATGTCCACCAACCATCAAAGCTTTTGAGCTCCCAAAAGCCCATAACTGCGCCAAGAAGATACCCACCGATAAAAAGTGCGGTAATGCCGAAAAGTATTCTCGTGATGTTTCTCTTCATGTCTGTCCCCTTTCTTAGTCAATAATGTTATGGTTGGTCGGATGGTTGCTCAGCCTCTGCGGGAGTTTTTTCAGTAGGCTCAGCATAATTTGAATCCATAAGCTTTTTGAATTCCTCGCCGTCAATTTTTTCTCTCTTTAGCAATTCACCTGCAACTAAATTCAGCTTATCTATATGCTCAGTAAGGATTTTAAGTGTCCTTTCATACGAACTCTTAATGATTTTATTGACTTCATCGTCAATTTCGGATGCAATGCTTTCAGAGTAATTTCTCATATGGGTATAGTCACGCCCTAAAAACACTTCATTGTGACCCGAGCTATACGAAATCGGGCCAAGATTTTCACTCATGCCGTATTTTACAACCATATTTCTTGCCTGCTCCGTTGCCCTTTCAATATCGTTTGAAGCGCCTGTCGAGATATCGCCCATAATGATAGATTCCGCTACACGGCCGCCCATAAGTACAACGATGCCGTTAAGCATATCACTCTTGGTAACAAAGCTCTTATCCTCCTGTGGCATGGACATCGTATATCCGCCTGCCATGCCTCTCGGAATAATGGATATCTGATGAACAGGATCTTGCCCTTCAAGATAGTAGGTAGCAATGGCGTGGCCGCTCTCATGGTAAGCGGTAAGCCTTTTCTCTTTATCGCTGATTTTATGGGACTTTTTCTCCGTGCCCATAACTACCTTAATAGTAGCCTCTTCAATTTCTTCCATTGTAATTGCTTTTTTATCTCTTCTTGCTGCAAGAAGAGCAGCCTCGTTGAGCAGGTTCTCAAGGTCTGCTCCGGTGAAGCCGATAGTTGATTTTGCAATAATGCTTAATTCGACATCAGGTGCAAGCGGTTTGCCCTTTGCATGAACACGAAGAATTTCCTCCCTGCCCTTTGAATCAGGGTGGCCGACTGTTATCTGCCTGTCAAATCTGCCGGGGCGAAGCAGGGCGGGGTCAAGAATATCAGGCCTGTTTGTCGCGGCAATTACTATTACGCCCTCATTAATTCCGAAACCGTCCATTTCAACGAGCAGCTGATTCAATGTCTGTTCTCTTTCATCATGACCGCCGCCCATACCTGCGCCACGGTGACGACCAACGGCATCAATTTCATCAATAAAAATAATGGAGGGAGAGTTCTTTTTGGCCTGGTCAAAA